>VENG01000001.1:300000-466742 GCA_009711705.1 Bacillota bacterium | reverse complement strand
ACACCCTTTCACCCCCGTATAACAGCATCAAATCCTTTTAAATTATACGAGGTTTTTTTATTGAAGTGGCTCACTTTTTTCCTGGCGTTTTCCTTATTTATGGCTCACTATTATTCTAGCGTTTATATTTTAGAATTTACGTCGAAAAATACGGGATTTCAATCCGAAAGTTTTTTATCTTTTTTACACATACCATTTTACTATGTTTTTAAGCAAAAGTCACTAAATGTGCCGTTTCCTTTACCATCGCGTTAGCGATTTCGTTCTTCGCCTGCTTCCTTGATTTATGTTACCATACATAGAAAGAGCTAGGAATTAAGAAGGTAGGGGCGCCGGGTAACTGTTATCCCTATCGTGATCATTACTTTTTTGCTATGGTTGTGTTCCTACTATTGGCTAATACAACGCTACATTGGATCCTACTCGTAATTCAATCAACTTCTAGTTATCCATATAATGGGAAGTATGCTTGACTTGTTCTGGCTATCATGTTTTGTCGGTAAATCTTAACTTTAAGCAGGCTGAGAAATGGAATATTGACTGACTAACTACTACACCCCCTGACATACGTGTTCTAGGGATATATATGTTTTTATCCCAAAACCGTTATATAACCTAATATCCTACAATTCAAATTATTTCCAAATTAGTAAGACGTTGCAAAATTGAATTAATAAATTACTCATGCGCTTGGTATGCTCTTAACTATATATGGACAACAATAGCTTAAATTTGGACTTTTCGCAGTGGAATCAATGGTAAAATTGTGTAATGCCTTAAAATCGTTTATGAAAAAACGCAATTGACAATCGTTATACATTAATCTTATAATAAAAAAAATCCATAAGTATTAGTTATGAAATAAGCTGAGAATAGTTAAGAGAAAGTTAGTGTGAGTAAAGCTGAGATGAGCCGGAAAATAGGAAAACATCGGTGCTCATTTGAGTGCCGTTTTTTATTTTACTTAATGGTATGAAAATATACTATAAAGTAAATTTTCAACGGTCATCCTGTGAGCTATACACAAGAAGAGCTTAGCAAAGATTATCCACAAAGTGGATAGAATAGCAGAGATGAGTGGAGTTGAGCCAGTATTTCATTATCAAGCCGGACTCTGCGTCCGGTTTTTTGTTGTTTCAGGTAAATAATTACAGGAGGCTGAGAAAATGAACAAGACATTGATAGACAGGATAAAAGCTTTTGTATTTTTCAACAGCGTAACCAGGGGGTGTGTTATATGAAAAAAGGAAGATTTGGCCATTACGGCGGGCAGTATATGCCGGAGACATTGATGAAGGCCGTTCAGGAACTTGAAAAGGCATACGGGTTTTATAAAAATGACCCTGATTTTCTTAATGAGCTGAATGGTTTACTGAAAAACTACGCTGGCAGGCCATCACTGCTGTATTATGCGGAGAAGGTGACACAGGATCTTGGTGGCGCAAAGATATACCTCAAACGGGAGGACCTTAACCATACAGGCTCCCATAAAATCAACAATGTCCTGGGCCAGGTGCTCCTGGCAAAACGCATGGGAAAAACTCGTGTGATCGCCGAAACGGGCGCCGGACAGCACGGAGTTGCCACTGCTACGGCTGCCGCATTGATGGATATGGATTGCGAAATCTTTATGGGCAAGGAAGACACCGAACGTCAGGCGTTAAATGTATTTCGCATGGAGCTTTTGGGTGCCAA
Source organism: Bacillota bacterium (assembly GCA_009711705.1). Lineage (GTDB taxonomy): Bacteria > Bacillota > Desulfotomaculia > Desulfotomaculales > VENG01 > VENG01. Next base: position 465,047 of record VENG01000001.1, on the reverse strand, counting down.
AGTCCATACGGTCACGAGCGGAACTATGACGTTAAAAGACGCCGTTAACGGAACCATGCGCGAGTGGACAGCACGTATGGATGATACGCTGTATATCCTGGGTTCGGTTATGGGGCCGCACCCCTTCCCGACCATTGTACGGGATTTCCAGAAGGTCATAGGTAAAGAGATAAAAGAACAACTCATGGTGGCCGAAGGAAAACTTCCCGATGTAGTCGTCGCCTGTGTCGGAGGCGGTAGCAACGCCATGGGAGCCTTCTATGAGTTTATTCAAGATCCGTCAGTAAAACTCATCGGCTGTGAGGCTGCCGGGCTAGGCGTAGACAATCCAAAGAATGCGGCAACAATTTTTAATGGTACAGTCGGCGTGTTTCATGGCATGAAATCCTATTTCTGCCAGGACGAATACGGTCAGATCGCACCGGTTTACTCAATCTCGGCAGGACTTGATTACCCAGGAATAGGACCGGAACACGCAAATCTCTCTGACACAGACCGAGCACAGTACGTACCAATTACGGACGCTGAAGCCGTAGATGCTTTCGAATATCTTTCCCGCAACGAGGGAATCATTCCCGCCGTTGAAAGTGCACACGCCGTTGCCTTCGCTAAGAAACTGGCGCCCACGATGGCTAAGGATCAAATCATCGTCGTCAACCTCTCGGGACGAGGAGACAAAGATGTAGCGGCAATCGCCAGATACAAGGGGGTATCACTTTATGAGTAGAATCACCAAGGCCTTTGCAAATCGTAAAGCATTTATTGCTTTCATCACGGGCGGCGATCCCGATATAGAAACCACGGAGAAACTGGTCCCTGCTATGGTGGAAGCGGGCGCTGATCTGATTGAAATCGGTATACCGTTTTCTGATCCGGTTGCGGAAGGCGTCGTTATTCAGGAGGCAGACGAACGTGCGTTGAAGGGCGGCTGCACCACTGATAAACTTTTTGATATGGTCCTGCGAATCAGGCAAAAAACGGATGTGCCGCTGCTGTTTATGACTTATCTCAACCCAATTTTTACTTACGGGAAAGATAAGTTTTTAAGCCGATGCGCCGAATGCGGCATCGATGGCATCATTGTCCCTGATATGCCGTTTGAAGAAAAAGACGAATTGGCAGATGTCTGTGAGCTCCACGAAATTGATTTAATTTCTATGATAGCCCCCACCTCGGAAGAACGGATTGCCTTGATCGCCAAAGAAGCCAGGGGGTTTATTTATTGCGTATCTTCCCTTGGCGTGACCGGCGTACGCAACGAGATTAAAACGGACATTGGCAAAATGGTGCAAAAGGTTCGGGAAGTTACCGATGTTCCATGTGCCACCGGCTTCGGCATTTCTACACCTGAACAGGCTGGTAGTATGGCCAAGCTGGCCGATGGCATCATTGTCGGAAGTGCAATTGTGAAGTTGGTGGCAAAATTCGGCAAAGATAGCGTTGAACCTGTCTCAGAATATGTACGCAGTATGAAAAAAGGCATTGAAGATGCCCTTAAATAAATCATGAACAAACGGAAAACCTTTTTAGGAGGACACAATTATGTATAAGAATATTTTGAATAAAACAACAAACAATCAAGAACTGACTGAACAGGAGATTTTTCAACTCATTAAAGCCATAAACAATGAGGAAGTCAGCGACGTCCAGATTGCCGGTTTTCAGGTCGCACTTTTGATGAAAGGCGCTTCTCTGCAGGAAATAGCCTTCATCGCCAAAGCAATGCGCGAAAACTGTGTACCACTGAAGCCTAATGTGGAAGCAGATCTTATGGATACCTGCGGGACTGGCGGGGGCTTGAGTACTTTCAATATTTCCACCGCAACAGCCATTGTTGCTGCGGCAGCAGGTATTCCTATTGCGAAGCACGGCAGCCGTTCCATTTCAAGCCTGTCCGGCAGCGCAGATGTGCTGGAGGCTCTGGGTGTCAACATCAACCTTACGCCTGCACAGGCTGAAAAGTTGATTGAGGAAATCGGCATTGCTTTCATCTACGCACCTTTGTTCCATCCGGTAATGTGTAAAGTTCTGCCCGCGGAATCGGATCTCGGTATTAAAACCATCTTTTATACCATCATTGGTCCATTAATTAACCCCGCTTTTGCACCCAGGCATGTCCTTGGCGTTTACAAGCCCGAGCTTCTCGATACCGTGTCTTATGTAGCTAGAAAGCTCGGATATACCAACGCCATGTTTGTACACGGCCTGGATGGTCTGGATGAAATTTCCCTGCTTGGCAAAACCAGAATTAATGAGCTAAAAGATGGTGAGAGCACAACCTATGAGATTCAGCCCGAAGACTTTGGTATGGAGCGCTGCACCCTTGAAGAGATTAAAACAGGCACTCCCGAAGAAAACGCAAAAACGATCCGTGGTGTCTTCTCAGGCGAAATAACCGGACCCAGACGCAATGCGATTGTACTTAATGCTGCCGGTGCATTGATAGTCGGCGGCAAAGCAGCCAGCTTTGAGGAAGGCATAGTCCTCGCCAACAAGCTGATAGACAGTGGTGCTGCGGCAGAGAAACTCAATCAGTTACGTGAAATGTCCAACTCATTTGGAGCAAAATAATGAATACGAAAATTTCCGCTTCGATTAGAGCAAGAAAACAGGCGGGGTTTATTCCCGTCATTCCCGATATAAAGTGCACTTCCCCCAAAGAGGGCGATCTCCTTCGGGGAAGAGATCCGGTGGAAGTGGCTAAGCTGCTGGCTGAAGCAGGTGCGCCCGCACTGTCGGTTGTAACAGAATCAAAGAACTTTGGCGGCTCCATAGAACTCCTGGAACAAATTGCGACTTTAACAAAACTTCCTATACTACGTAAGGATTTTATTACGTGCGTTGATGATTTAAAGATTACAAAGGATTGTGGCGCAGGGGCAATCCTGCTTATTTGCGCCACGCAATCGTTTTCATTGTTGATGAAGCTGTATGAAGAAGCGTTGAAAATCGGACTGGAGCCGTTAGTTGAGGCTCATACGAAAGAAGAGTTAATCCTGGCCGGGGAAATTGGTGCTAAACTTGTGGGTATTAACAATCGTAATATCCTTGAACTGGAAAGAGATGATGGAACTGTTTCTGCTACAGAACTACTGGCCAAATATAAGCCAAATGATGCAATACTAATCAGTGAAAGTTCCATTCAAACCCCTGCCCAAGCCCAGGCAGCAGTTAGGACGGGTGCCGATGCGATACTTGTCGGAACAGCAATCTGGCAGGCAGAAAACATGCGTGAATGCTATCTGGCTCTCAGCAGAGGAATGGGAGATTACATTTAATGAGCAGCATCAAAGTGAAAATATGCGGGTTAAAACGCGAAAAAGATGTACAATTGTGCATGAAGCTGGGAGTGGATATTCTCGGCTTTGTAACGGAATACCCCATGCCAGTTCCCTGGAACTTGAGTCGCACCGAGGCGTTACTGTTATTGAACATAGTCCAATCTCCGCACGGAAGCTGCATTGTTACCGGCGGTGCTCCCGAGAAAGTAATTGAACTGGCAGCCAACCTGCGTCCATCCATGGTTCAACTTCATTTTAAAGAAACGCTTGAGGAAACCATAATTATTTCAGAGGCACTTCAGAAACTTAATATTGATGTCATTAAAACAGTTCCCCCTGTAATGGAAGAGCGCATCTCACAATTTGGAACTGCGGATATTGAAACGATCATAGAGGAACTGTGCAGGACCAGTGTTTACGGATTGCTTGCAGATTCGCGTGTGCCATCAAATGCATCCGCAAATGGTACCGGACTGGATCTTAAGTTATGCTCGCAGATAATAAATCTTTCTTCAAAGCCAGTTATTATTGCAGGTGGAATAAATGCCGATAATGTTTGCAATATTTTAATGCAGACGAGCGCGGACTTCATCGATGTCATGACGGGCGTAGAGAACAGCCCGGGAGAAAAGGATGCTGAATCATTGTCGCGTCTGTTAGCATCTATTCAACCGCTCAAGAATCAAAGACCCCATCATTTTTAGCGTAGCAGTAGAGAAGGGAATCTGCTGCAGTCTGTTTAGAGATTAGTAAACAAATTAATCACTGAGATTGGAGGTGAATAAAAAATTAATCGGCCAATAAAGTTGAGCTTTTATTTGCTGATCATGGCAATGCTGACCACAGCTTGTTTTAAAGAAAAGCAACCTAATCCATCCCGTAACCGATTAAGCGATATGAATATTGTTTTTAGTGAGGAGTCATTTTTGGACTGCGTCAAAGCGGAAAACATTGACGCCATCAGTCTTTTCCTACGAGCGGGCATCAAAACAAATGCACAGGATGAGCACGGGGTAAATGCATTAATGTGGGCTGTAAAAGGCTACTATAGCAGTTACAATAATTATTTGTCGCGCAGGGGGAAGAAACCTGATCCCGATACCGCTTATAATTTAGCGAGGCAGGAAGGGTATCCTTATACCATATATGAATTATTAGAATACAGTGCGGAAGTAAATGTGCAAGACAAACAAACCGGTCTGACACCTTTAATGACAACAGCCTACATAGGCGATGCTAACATCGTAAGGGAACTGTTACAAAATGGCGCAGAAGTGAATGAAAAGTGCAATGAAAACGGTATGACCCCTTTAATGTTAGGTACAGATCGCGGTAACATTGATATCGTAAAGGAATTGTTAGATGCTAGTGCAAAGGTAAGCCCTAGGGACAACCAGGGACGAACAGCTTTGTGGATAGCAGTTCGAAATCGCCTTACCGGTATAGTTAATGAACTATTGAAAGAAGGTGCCGACCCGAATGTGTCAGATGACGAACGCGGGATGACCCCTTTAATCCTGGCTGCATCTTATGGGGACCTTTACATTGTTAGAGAACTGCTGGATAACGGGGCAAATGTAAATGCCAGGGATGCACATGGAAATACTGCACTTATGCGGGCTATTGGTATGGGAAGTCCTAACCAAAGGGATATTCAGCTAATTAAGTTACTTTTGAATTATGGGGCGAGAGTAGAACTGAAAAATAACGATGGCAATAAGGCATTGGATAAAGCATTAAAATGGTCTTCATCGGAAGAAATTGTTAAGTTGTTAAATACTCAATAGACTACATTCGCCTGAATTTCATTAATATTAAATATGTAAATTACCTAATTAGAAGTTATATTATGCACAATATGTCTGAACTACGACGCAATAGTTAATGTCAGATTATTGGGCTAGGCATTAGCACTAGCTTTGTATTATCTATATTAGTCCAGCACTGATTTCTGCAATTGTATTGCTCCTCGCGTGCTTCTGGCCTGGAGATGCCATCCGATAGGTTATTCGGCATCGCGTTGTCCTTCTTTTTCAGCAGGACGGGCCAGGAACGGTCGGAATTTAATAGTTATGAAGATGAATAGCAGGATGGCAACAGTCAATGTCAGATAGGCAGAGAGCGAGTAGATTAACTGAGCTGTAGCCTGGCCGACTAATCCAGCGGCAAAATCCAGGATGATCGGTGACATGAACTGGCCGAAATACATAAAGGTTTGCGTAATCGCCATCGCTGTCATCATCTGTCTTTTTTCAGCGACATTAGAAATTTTATTATAGATTGTCGGAATGAGCGTGCCGGCACCGAGTCCCAGGGTAAACACCCCCATAGATACGGTAACGGCATGGGAAGTGAAGGCAATGAACGAAAATCCGGCTCCTATCAGCAAAATTTGTACCGGGACGAGATAATAGCCTAACAGGTGTTTGAATTTTGTAAGCATCATCCCCCCGGACATTCCCCCTAAACTGGACAAGGCAATAATAAATCCGGAAATAGTGGTATTGGCGATATCGTTTTCCTGAAGATAGATTGACATGTTTGTCGGTATTGTGTAGAAAAAGATAAAAACTGTAAACATCCCGAGAGCTAACCCGTAAATCTGTTTGGGTAATTTGGTGCGTTCAGCCCGCTGCTTTTTACCTGGTGCAGGCTGTTTCGGTAAGTATAACCAGACAAGGATGAGAACGAGCAGAGCCAGTCCGTATACACCAAATGCGTAACGCCAGCTTATGGCTGCTAAAATTCCGGCAGTTATTATCGAAATCATTCCACCGAGTTGGTTGGACGCGGACACTTTTCCCATCATATCCGTCCGCTCATCCCCATCGTAAAAATCAGGTACGAGACTCGTGGAAATAGGCATAATTAATCCAACAGCTATTCCAAGTAGTGTGCGGGTGGCGAGAAGGAACCAGATATCAGTTGCCAGTGCACCACCAGCACCACCGATAAGGTAAAGCAGCAAGCCAGCTGTGAGAACGGATTTTTTTGAATACCGAGTTGTCAGCCAGCTGGAGACAAATGTAAACGGAATAACCCAGAGGGCGTGCAGCGTATTGATCAGTTTGACGAGCGTCTGGCTTGCATCGGGAAATGCAGAGGATATGCCTCCTAGAGCTGGTGCGATAGTCGCACCAGCCATCACGGTAATTAAAGAGATAGATAATATTGATAGTTTTTTTGACATAGTAGAAGACTCCTTTTAGTAGTCTTCATTCTACCAATGATTGGTTGTAGGTGCAACTAATTATTAGTAAAAGCTATAGTAAATTCCCATGTTACTTAAAAACGGTAAATTGCGTATAATAAACATATTAACCGGTGAGCCATTGGAGATTACGGAAGTATAGCATTCTGAAAATTGCCGGAGAAATCCCGAAGGCTTAAATTAACGGAAAGGAGACTGTTTATGTATAACCGTATAATAGCTGAGCTTGTAACAAGTGGGGAGGGATGTGCAAAATAATAAATGCATAATACCTCCCAAAGACTGATATCAAAAACTTTGAGGAGGCAATAAATTGAATAAAATAGATATGTATAGTGTAGGGCTTACTGAAAGATTTGTTGAGGAAGCCAAGATATATGAAGGTCTTAACACAGGCCGTATTTCATCTCAATATAAAGACCTGTACAAGGTTATCACCGCGGCAGGTGAACTCACAGCAGAGATTTCCGGAAAATTTCGCTACCATGCGAGGGCAATGTCCGAATACCCTGCTGTAGGTGATTTTGTTATGCTGGACCGAACAGATAACTCCACCGGTAACGGAGTTATTCATCATGTACTGACACGAAAAAGTGCTTTTGCAAGAAAAGTGGCCGGCACCACAAATGATATGCAAATTGTTGCTGCCAACATAGATATTGTAGCGTCTCAAAGCCGGCGGGCAAAATTCTCAAATCGCCTGCGAAAAATTTAGTAAATTGCTTTCGCAAATTACTTTGCATAAATTGAGGGGGATTTCCCCCTCAATTATTATTTTGGAATAGTCTTTTTAGGGATTTTAATGCCGAACATAAACGTAACCTTTTGTCTTATTTCTATGAAGATTAACTTAGATCCGTAGGCCACTACCACAGCCCAGGCAATAGGTTTTGTTCCAAACCCCTGCACGTCTTCTACCATCGCCAAACCAGCGAGAGCGAGAGTACTCATATAATACGGCAACACCTCTGTATATAGAAACTGCGGCAACTTTTCTAACTCGAACTGCTTTTTCTTGATTGCTATTGCCATACCCAATATAACATCCACAACGATGAGTATTAGCAAAAAGATCAGGGCTTTTAACAGCACCATATCTAGATCAAACATTATTTCACTTCCTTTCCACCCATATAACTAGCTAGCCGATCCATCATTACGAAAAACAGCCAGTTCTGCGGCACGCCACCTAGCTCCTGCAACCACTTTTGAGGATTACTCAGTAGGCCCTTTTGACTTAGTGCATTCACCGCATCTTCACCCATTTTACGTTCCCACTCAGCCAACTTATCCAATATTAACCCCTCCTTTAAATCTTTAAATAGTTCGTCCCAGGGGAACTTAGGCCCCGGACAATAGGGACGATCTACACTATCAATCCTGTAGTGACCTATTATATAGTCTTCACCCACAGGTATGTCCCATTTTTGTATAAGTTTCTTTTGCAGCCATACTGTTGCCCGGTACTGCACCTCAGTTAAATCACCATTAAAGCCTTCATGCTCGATCCCCAAAGTGTAACGATTGGGATTTGAGCCTTTATATAGTGGCCAATTTGCCTTATTAACCCTACCCGCATGCCAAGCGGCATCTTCATCCTTAACAAGTTGCAGTATTTTACCAGACCTTGTAACAAGGTAATGGGCGCTAGCCTGTGCCGCTGGATTTTGCATCCACGATAGGCACCCGGGGTAATTACCGCCTGTGATATGGTTTACTATTGCGATAGGAACAGAGCCTCTTCGGCCTTTAGTATGATTCGGTGTACCAACAAATTCAATTTCAAACTCTGGCATCGTAATCACTACCTTTTTGAGATTTTTTGTTACTAAAAGGAAGAATTCTAGTTACGGCTGAGGATACAGAGCCTATACCCATAGGTATACTATCAACTACATTAAAGCTGGTCCTCACAAAAGCACTACCTCCAGAAATAACTAATGCCGTCATCAACCAGCCTTCCCAGTCATACAAAAAGTTGATATCCAAATACGAGAACAAATCAAATCTACCCTGCCAGCAAAACAATAAACTAACGGTCAATACGATAATATAAGCCACGGGCCACTCAAAATAATCAGGCAGGCCAGGAACTTTCTCCATCACACCTTCTAAAAAAAGAGTGAATTTATCAATCATTACAGAGATTATGGCTAGGGCTATAAAGGGAATAACTAGCGAAACCACCTGATCCATATACTTTCACCAGCCTTATTTTTTAGTAAAAATAGTGTTATTTAAAAGCTTCTTGCGCAGACTATAAGAGTTGCAATGCCTCGCATGGCCAAGCCAGCTTTGTATGCAGGCATTAATTTGATCAAATTCCATTTCATTGTTTTTATACTTACGCTGAAATGCTTTCAATTTCCTTTTCATGCGCTTTTTACTACTTTTCCTCAAGCGCCTATGGGTAGGCCATATTCGATAACCCAAGAAATCAATGCTTTGTTCAATAGGAGCTATCCCGGTCTTACCGTTCAATCTTAAACTTAAATATTCATCCAAAAAACGCTCTATCTCATACTTTACTTCCCATAAGTGACTCTTACTGGCACCCAATATTATGAAATCGTCCATGTAACGGATATAGTAACGCTCGCGTAACACTTCTTTTACAAAGTGATCCAAAATATCCAGGTAAACATTAGCCCACAGCTGGCTTGTAAGATTTCCTATGGGTAAACCACGTTTTCTGGCGTTACCATCATCGCTGCTACTATCAATAATCCCATCTATCAACCAAAGAGTATCGACGCAGGAGATCCGCCGACGTATAATACTTTTTAATATAGCATGGTTAATACTGGGAAAATACTTTTCAATATCACATTTTAAACAGTAAACATTACCCCATTTACGCCTTGTTTCCCTTAGAAAGTGAGTTGCCCGGTTTGCGCCTGCATGCATCCCCTTACCCTTTCTGCAGGCATAACTATCGAATATAAATCGTAGCTCAAATAATGGTTCTAATATATTACAAAGAGCATGCTGCACCACACGATCCTTGAAAGGGAGGGAGGCCACCAGTCGCGTTTTGGGGTCGTACACATAGAAAAACCTATAGCGACCTGTTTCAAAACTCTTATATATCAATTCATTTTGAATCTGTATTAAATTTTCTTCAAGATTAAAGGAAAAGCGCAATACCTCGTTTTGGAACCTCTTGGAGCGCCGAGCCTTAATATACGCTCGCTCAAGGTTCTCAAAGCTATATACACTTGGGTAAAGATTGCTAAATGTTTTAATAGTACAAATCACCCCTTATTAAGGGTGGTGAATCGCGACGGTCGACACCTACTGGCCGCAAGTCACCTATTTATATTTTTTGCCGGCCCCCCTCAAAAAAAGGCGGGCGCGACAGGGGCCTGAACTCCTTTGCCTAAAGCACTGTCCAATATCCCTTGGGATATTGATTTCTGGCGGTCAGGCAGAGCGGCGCGGAAGCCGCGATTGTTGTTCAAGTTCGACGGCAAATTGTTCAAGTTCAGAGTAAACCCAAAACGAGCATTCGAGCCATTGTTCCAGTTCCCGCCGCGCATCGCGGCCCGCACGTTATCAGTCCAGACCCCACAGTTTATTTCTTAATTGTTTTAAACCAACCGCCTATCATTCGACCTATTTCCTCCAGCATACCAATCCAAATTGTATACTTTTTAAATGGCAAAAAACCTAGATTTTTAGCCTGTCTCAAATGATACATTAGCACGGTTTTTTCAATATCTAATTCTTCTAAGGTGTTCTTTTTGTAAAACCTTTTATTTGCTGTGATTATTAGCCTACGGACTCTGAACATACACTTCTTTATTTCAGCGGCGGAGGTATGTCTTTCCGATTTAGGAAAGTGACGTAAAGCTTGATAGCCATAATAAATCATATCCTCACATTTTTGCGCTAATATAAACCCGCCCTTTTTCTTTTGGTTGTCTGGAGTACCTGTCAACGTATCAGTCCCTTTCAGTTATGTCAGTTGCTTCGCTATCGCTCAGCATTCAGATTATCAGTAAGCAGATTTCAGATTTACAGAGACAAAGCGGCGCGGAAGCCGCGATCGTAGTCCAAGTACGACGGCAAATGGTTCAAGTTCAGAGTAAACCCAAAACGAGCACTCGAGCCATTGTACCAGTACCCGCCGCGCATCGCGGCCCGCACGTCGTAATTTCTGATATAAAACCTGTCATTCCACTCTTCGCTGCCGCCAGATGAAGCCGTAAAGGGTAGGGCATACGCCTCAAGCTCCTGCTCTGTCCTCATAGTATCAAATCTCTCGGATTGATACGCCGCATGATCACCTGTAGCATCCGGGTTGCTATTACCCATCTGTGGAGATAGACAAGCTACTCCAACACCCTGTGCATGCGTAGCTACACTTGAGCCGTTAGCACCCCTGGTTGCTGTTATCATGCTTCCGCCAACCTCTGTTATTTCCAGTTGCTCGGTTTCACACTGCAAGGTATCCCCAACCTGGGGACTATTATTCCCCGGGCCTAATACAAGTTTTTCAATATCAAAGGTGGCGGGGTCGTTAGTATTATCTAACCCACCGTCAGCAATATTAGCCGTCCAACCACCTGGTATTACGCAATAATCAGTTAACTGCTCAATGTCGGCATTATCATTATGGGCGCTGGCGGCTGAGCCATTCTGACCGCGCTGACATCCTGTTAATGTATAGGTGCCGTCTCCGTTATCAATAAACGAAGTATATGTTACATACTCATCAGTATTTACATCCTCTGCCTTTATCAATATTAAACCGCCACCAGCCGGCCATAAAGAAGGACTTTCCACGTTATCAATAACTATCGCAGTGTCATCTACAGTGATACCGTCAGTGTCCTTTATTTGAGCCGCTTTCTTGGTTTGGTGGCGACCACAATCAATAAGGAAGTCTACCCATTCCCATACATTGCCAACGATATCAAAAACACCATTAGCCATACCGTTATGCGCCCAGGTGACCGGCCCGGAACCAGTCAGAACACGGGAAATGTCGTGGCCACTATAACCTGGTTTAACCGGGTCCATTATGCCGTAATTCTCCCAGCTATCCGCATCGCGGTAATCCTTGCCCCAGTCGTTATTACCTCGGATATCGTCGCCCCTCAAAAGCTTAATCAAAAAGCACATAGTCGCCCATTCTTTCATGGTTACCAGGTGACAGGCCCGACCGTTTATAACCCTATTCTCGCAGGCTGTTTTAGCATTATTCCAGTCAATATCAGTCCAGGGCACGACACCTTGCTGACTTGCTGCGGCCACCAGGCCGGGTGAATTTGCACTAGTGCCACCCCTATCCAATGCCGTTGCGTCCGGCTGGCTGCACTGGTACTTGTCGATCAAAAAACCACCTAATTTTAAATCACGGGTAGGAAACGCTCCACCTTCCCACAGGCCGGCGGGTATCCTGAACTTGGGTATGTAAACCATTTGGCTGGCTACTGTGCTGCCTGAACCGTCTGATTTACTGTTATGCATAACTAACCTTTCCCTGGTGCCTGATTCAATTTGATCGCGCAATTCCTGTAAGCTTATAGTCATTATTCACTACCTCCTTGTGGCAAAGTCCAAACTTTTACAATGGCATCCTGTTCAAAGTCAGGCGCGGCTACAACCTGCTCCATTTCCTCCTGCCCATCTTCGCCAGTTAGCCCGGTAGGCACACTTTCATAACATAGGGGGGGCAGTTTAACCTCGCATACCAGCCAGAAAATGTCTTTATTATCGTTTATATGGTATTCCCCATCCGTACCGGCAAAGAAGCGTACAGTGCGAGCCTCATGCTTTTGAAATTGAGTCAAATCCCACTCTTGGGCGGGTATTGTCACACCTTCCAGATCAAACGACTGGATACTCAGCACGTTACCCACTATATTAACTGCTGTATTAGGTCCGTTAACTTCAACTATAGGCATTCTTACCCCTCCTTTAGGTTAATATTTGATAATCGAAAGCACCTGTCCACTTACCACTGTTGTAAACTACAAACGTGTTCGCGGCCTTAACCACCCATACGTCACCCAGATACCCGCCTGGGTTATCCGTCGGGGTGATGCGCACCATGTAATCGGTGTGGCCAATATTATGTGTTACCGTTGTACCGCTTGGACCGGCAAAATTGTCGCTTCCGGATAACGTTTCAAGCTGCAGTTGATCCAGTCTACTATTCAGGTCGGTATGTCCACCACGGGCATCTTCAACCTCATCTTTCATGGCATCGAATCCTACTTTTAAGTAGACATCATTGTTAATAAGGACCTGATACTTAGGATTCCAGGTTTCGGGAGCTGCCGGATCTCCCTCTTGTAATGCAAGCAAAAATTCTTTAAAAATTGGTTCGCCTTCCAATACTGACATTTAAATGCCTCCTTAAAAATCTTCGTCGTAATAAAAATCCATCTCTACATCAGGCTCTTTTGTCTTGGCTCCCATAGTCTTGCGAGCTGCAAGATCGCCGTTACTATCTATTAAACCCATCTCTGTAAAAGCATATCCATCACCATCCCCAACACCTAGGGTAACTGAATACCTTACCGTTGTATCATTTAAGCGATCAGCGCTTTCTATGGGCTTGCGCAGCACCTCGTTTTCCAGCTGCATGTCATCCTGTGTGGGTTTTATCGGTTCAGTTATATCACCCTCTTTGTGCCCCCCTGTACCGAACGCAATATGTGTGATTTGAGGTAATAAGGTCTCGCCGTTCCTAGCTTTTGCCATTGATATGCGAGCTAACTTTGTTGCAACTGAATTCAATCTTATATCACTCCTTGTTCAATAATTCTGCCGTCTTTCTTTATAGAAACCCGGACACGATGATCCACAGGGTGCGGCCTCAGTCTTCTAGATCCATCCAATCTCTCACCATCCCACAACAACCTGCCGTTTAACATGTTTTCTTTTTCACCGATCCTGGCCAGGTAACCTATTTTCTCATGGCCAGAGAGATAAATACTACCATCAAGAATGTGCAACGCTGATAACCTTAAATAACCATTGAGTTTATATTTAAAGCCGCCGCCGAGTAACCACCTTCCGGTGTTTAGTGTCCAATTCTTACCATAATAAACACGTGTCTTAATGCCACCTTTAAGGACTTGGCGGACGCCACCCGAAGTAAGAGAAAAGTCGTTATTAATCGCCTTATTCGCAGCTATATACCAACTATTATTTAGTTCTCGGCTTCCATCCAGTCGCCTATAACGAGCATCAAGATAAACTACCTTGTGGGGAAAGTGTCCATTTACTTTGATTCCCACCCTGGAAGCATCGCTATTTATTTGTTTTTCAGCACAAGTCTGGACTTTTATTGCCATACGGCCAGTTCTCGGATACCTATTCTCCCCTAAAACCCAAGAACTTCCCAACCAATACCTTCCGTCTAAATTCAAAACCTTACCCGGAGCAACACTTGCAGCTTGCCTTAAAGCCATTTCCGCCCTAGTACGTGTGTCGGTAATAAACCAGGTATTCTCCGCCAGTCCTTTAATACCACTTAACATATATTCACCATCAAGATTAAAACCAGCATCCAGCAGCAAGGGTATGGGAGAGGGGGAAATGCTTTTTCTACCGTTCAAAAAATAAACCCCATCGTAAACCTCACTACCGAAATACCCTTGCAAAGAACACTGGGTGGAGGTTTTATAATAAACACCTGAAATTGCACTAATAGTAAAGTTAAGGGCGTACAGCTTACCCTCGGAAGGCTTTACTTTATTTATCATTTCTCTTGCCACCAGGTACTGGGTCTCTAAAAAAGGATCGTCTCCTAAATTTAACTTGATGATAAATTCGGCCCAGCGCCCTAAATAGTCCAGCTTAGCAGTTGAATCCAGAGGTTCAAGAGTGGCACTACCGTCCAGTATTAAGGATGAATCCAACAGTCTCCACTTATATTTTTCTAAGTACAACGGATATACTTCGCTATTGGTATAGCCTAAAATGGAGAGTGCGCGCTCCATACCCGGCTTTGTCCCACCCTCCGAATATATATTTACAGCTGCCAGGAGCCTGCGCCTATACTCATCATCTTTCTCGCCCCGGTACCTTGGCATCTCTCTATCTTTGCCCAACTGATCCAGCCCATTACCATAAGCCGTAGCAACCAGGGCCTGCTCGCGAAGAGCAAATATAGCCTGCTTGGCTTCGTCATAATTAGGACCTAAAGCTGAAGCCAGCTTATATATATCGTTTTCTTTGGGATTTGATTTCTTTTTAAATATCCGGTGGACTAAATAATTAAAATACTTGGCAAAACTCACGTGACCACCCTCTGAACTGAAACATTAACATTACCCTTAACAAGCAGCTGTCTCTTACTTACTACTATATCCTCTACCGGTGAATTTATTGGAGCCTTAACCACATGATCAATGTTAAGAAGGTTATGCCTCACCTGGTCGATTATAAGACCATACTCAGGGGAAACTTTACTAATCTCGGGGTAATCCGTGTCACCATATTGAAACATAATGTCAATAATCTGCTCAGCCTCCGCCTTCGCTACATCTTCCTCCCCATAATCCGGGTTAAGATATAGGATTACATCAAAGTCCACCTGCACCGGTTCCGGCTTTATTACTACAAGATCGGCCACCAAAGACTTTTTCTTATCTAGATATTCCTGGACCTGGTTAATTAAATCATCGGATGGAATGCCGCCGGTACCTGTGATGATAACATCAACAGTCCCCTGACCTCTTGGGTGAAGGCTGTCCATCTGCACTACTACCACACCCGGTATACTTTGCGCCCAAGACTTGTATGAATTATCGATACCACCCTGGGCCAACTCATTCCATTTAGCTTTTGCTCTCCGGCGCAATGAATCGTCGGACTCAGTGTCAGCACCCTCGCGGGTTATCCAATCTTCTCCATTGCGAATGTAATCAACCCCGTCTATATTGGTGACCATTTCCGTTATCATATCGGCACCGACGTTATATTCCGCGCCGGCAAATTCAGACACAACCAGCACTTCCACTTCCAGGGCATCACTTTCCATTACCGTTTTAGCGGTTACCATGTACTTTAAGCGCTCGCCGTTGGTGTTCACTTCGGTTGCCACTACTTTGCCCTTGGTGATAACCACATTATCACCAGGAGAGTACCGGCCCATTATTACTATACCCTGCGTCTTTTGGGCCTCTTTCCTAAAAACTTCATAATCAGCCGCTTTTGCGTCCAGCCAGATCCCCGTGGCCGTATCCAAATATATCTGCGGTACTATGCTCTTAAGCAGTTTATAAAGGTCAGCCAGGCCCTGGCTTGGTATCTCAAGCAAAGTGTAAAACACACCGCCTGGCCGCAAGTTGGTTATCTTAAATTTGAGATCCCGGAGTTTAGCTTTTGCTGAATCCATTAAATCTGTTAGTGTGCGAATGGGTATAAGATCTTCGGGTCTCATGCGGCAACACCCCCAAACTCCATCTCAATTCCGGTCTGACTTATAGTAAGTATAATAGAAGCTGTTTCAGTGGGTGCGCCGGCAGAAGAGCCCAGTGCCTCTGTATCAATATTAAAGGTTACTACAACCCTAATAACGTCTCTATCCCAAGTCTCAATACCTACTTGCACAGAACCTTGCTTTATATACTCTTCCTCTTTCAGTTCCATCCTTATAGTTTGCTCTAACTCCTGACGGTTAACGTCGCTGTCTTCGGCGTTTATATAATATTGAAGCCCAGCTCCATAAGTAAGGTGCGCCCACAGATCGCCCGGGAATGTATCCAGCCTATGCCGTACATCCTGCACTACACATCTTGCGTCCTGAACCGTCTCCATATCACCACTAGAGGCCACCACAAAGTTACCCTCTTCATCCAACATAATATCTTCCACCGCGTTCACCACCTTTACAATTTAGCCACTACCACAAACCGCGCTCCTTCTTCGATAGGCAGAGCGGCCACCTTGTCCCCGGCCTTTAGATGCGCATTTATATCAAAGCGAGTGAGGCTGCTGGTGGTGGCCCCCGGCAGGGAATCTCCTTTATCATCCACCGGGGAGGTGGTGGTGCCCATGCGCGAGTGTGCCGCCAAATGTTCAGCCACCAGATAATCAGCAACCTCCCCGTAACCTTCGATTATTAACCCCCCACCTGTTATCTGTCCTAATGCTGCCGTGGTCACCGTCTCAGCGTAGGGTTCACTTGGATCTCCGTAAAGGAATTTTAACCTCACCAAATCCCCCGGCTTTAGTTTGTAGGGTAGGGGAGGGGCTGTGATCACCGGCGATTCCTCGTTCACGGCACCATCTTTTAGAAGCGGCTGCACGTGAAGGGCCTCCTGGGTCACCTTTACCACCTTTGCATTTGACGTTAGGTGATAGCTGCCGGCCAGCTCCGGGAAAAGACGTAAAACAGTTTTCCTTATTACCTCCATAAGCTTATCTACTCTGGCATTCATTGTTCTTTTATCTCCCTGAAAAACATTTCGGTCCGCAGGCTGCCCCGATCATTCCGGAAGTGGTGAACTGTTTCTGTCATAAACCGTCGGTCTCCAACCTCGGGGTAAATTATTTCTATCTCCTGTGAGTGACCGACGAAGGGGGAGAGAACTGTGAGCATCCTACCCAGGCCGGTTGTTTTTCCCAGCTTTCGTTGGCCATATATCTCCCGGTCAGTATCAAAATCCAGCTCGATTATGTTCTCTCCGTACCGGTAGCTGTAAATCTGTCCTTCTTTAGGTACCGGTTCGTCCCAGTAAAATTTACCTTGCGCATCAAAGAACCAGTCATAATTAATTCCCCAGGTTTCATTTACGCGGCGCACCAGGTCGGACACATTCTCACCTGAAATTACAAATCTAGGTTTGGTTGAGAAAGCTTTATCACTTAGCTTAAACTCGGTTACTCCGGCCTGCTGCAGGCCAAATGTTATTACATCCTGGGGAGTGACTTTTAACATGGTACTGACCGGCTTAGCCCTAAAAAGTTTTAAAGCCTCATCCTTGGCCAGGTAAAGCGGGTCCCTGGGTTCTGTTATGTAACCACTAAAAACCCTATAAGGTGAGTTCATGTCGTAACCCATGTATAGCTCCACAGGAACGTCGGCCCCTAAACCTAATTCCGGAATAGTTGTCTGGAATTCAAACTCAGCTATATCGGCGGGTTCTTTTCTGGACAACCAAACGTCTATTTTCTTGTCGAAATTTCTCACTTTGCCGCCTTCCGTTCTCAGTTCGACAAAAGGGGAGAACATACTGGCAGGCTTATCGCCTCTTAAGAAAATGTATGGATCACTCGATATCGTCATCACCCCTTAACCATTTCAAAACCCCGGACAAGAGCCCCGGCTTACGATCGTCTTTGGCGGGAGTGCTTTCGGTCTTAAAGGTAGTCGGTACGGAGCCACCGTATGTTTTTCCACCGCCAAAGTTGTCGGGAACGGAGCCACCGTAGCTACTGCCTACGGTTTCAGAAGCAGCTGTCTCTGAACTGCTTTCCTCTGCCGAGGCAGACGCCGTTTGCTCTTTAACTTTCACCTGCACAGGCACATGCTCCATAAACTCACAAATCACCAATAACTTATCGCTTCTATTGTCTTCAAATGTTTTCAGTCCGGAAAATACTACTTCATCTATCCCACGGGCTTGCGCATGACGGTTTACTAAACGGTATACTCCGGGCTTTTCCTGCTCCTTTGATTCCCTAAAGGCGTGTTGAATTGCTCTTACCTGACTTGAGCAATCGTCGCCTTCATAAGTGGGGAGCAGGTTTAGGGTTAGCCTTGCGGCTGCAGGATCATACCCCACGGCCTGGGTCGCTTTTGCCTCCTTACCCCGGATCTCCACTTGGTCGGTTTTTACGCGACCGGTTATTTCCAGGCTTTCAAATATTCCGGGCAGGAGGGTGTTACCCACCTTTACCTGCCCAATGTTAGTTGCATAAACCTGAATCATAACCAGTCACTCCTCTTAATCGTCGCCCAAAGTCTCCAGGTAGCGGTAAGCCATATCTATAACGTCGCTGTAATCGTCTTTCTTCTGTCCGCCGTCCGCGATTATTACAACTGGCCGGCGGTCTTTTGTATGAGTTGTTTCTTTCTCCCGGAATGTCTCACGTATATAGCTTTGGAAGTTTACCCGGGGCGTGGGGTTCAATGCGTTCCTGGAAGAGCCCCCTTGTGTTTCTGTCTCCGGTATTCTTGGTACCGCGTTCAGTGTCTGCGTTACTGGCGGGTGCCCTCCGCCCGAAGGCTTTGGAAAATCCCATATATCGCTTGGCATTTCTTCAATCACTGGAGTGATTGTAACTTGACCTGTAGCCTCCGCTGGTACCGGCGCTGTCAACATAGCCCCGGCCAGCACACCGGTGGCCACCGTTTTAAGTAATCCGCTGCGGGCTTTCATCCCGGCGGCTATTGTTTCCACAAATGCTCTACCGCTGCGGGTGAGGGTAGAGAGGGGGCCTTCTTTAGCGTCGGAAAAGGGGAGGAGGCGGCGTACTTTAGCCAGTCCTTCCTTTACCACCTCAACCGGTTTATTTATGACGTTCTTAACTCCTTCTGTAAATGAATCCAATAGGGCGGAGCCGGATTCTTTAAATTCCGTGCCCTTGGCCTTAATAGCCGTTATGATCTCGGTTATCTTTTGTGGTATTGACTCCACCAGGCCGCCGAATATCCTGGCAGCTATCGCCTTAATCTCATCCCAGTTCTGAGCTATTAGGGTAGGTATGCCGATTAAGGGCATCAGTGTTCCCAGTATCATCGGGCCATATGTCCTGGCCAGGCCGATTATATTTTCAAATATTCCGGCGAACCAATCTCCTGCACCGGCAAGCTTGGCCATTAGAGCGTCCCATTTACTACTGAGAAAAGCCGTTACAGCGTCCCAGTTGCGCCACAACAGATAAAGTGCGGCACCCAGGGCGATAATACCCAACACTACCCAGGTGATAGGGTTGGCCAACAGGGCCGAGGTAAAGGACCATACTGCTGCAACTAGAGGAGGCAGATAAGTCACCGCCGCGCGGATCGCCGCGCGTCCTAGTGCTGCCATGCCGAGGGCGATCCTTTGTAATGCCACCCGGGCGTATACGGCTGCGGTGGCTGCAAACCTCCCAAATGTTGATGCAAGAGCAAGCACCCTAGGTAATAACAGCATTATTTGCAATCGAAGAGTAATTAGCACATTTCTCAAAAACGTAATTGCGTCGAGTGCCCTAACCCGCATCCATAACCAGGCATAACCAATCTGCCCAAGGCCCCATATAACATAACCGGCCATCATAATAACTCCGGAAGCAATCGCCAAGATAGGAGCTATTATCGCCAGTGCCGCACCACCTAAAGCGGTTAACAAGAGTATGGTGCGCACCAGTGTGGGGTGGGCCTCAGAAAGATCTTGAAATCCTTGCACCCAATTCTTCACCCGTGGAGTCATCAACTTTACTAGCGGGGCCAATTCATCTCCTATGCCACTTTTTAAAGCACTTATGTTTTGGCCTATAACCTCCATCTCGGCACCTAAGTCATTATTCATGGTGGCCGCCATTTGTTCTGTAAAGGCAATCCCGTCTCGCATGGACATACCCAATTGATCTACATTACCGCGCAGATCGCCAACTTTGCCATACAAAAGATCAATCAGGGCCACCGCTTCCTCGGTGCCAAACGCCTTCTGTATCTGCTGTTTTTCCATTGCATCCAGCGTTTCTCCGTATTTAGCACGTAGGCGATCCAATATATCGGTCATTCCCAGGAGCTGGTTATTACTATCTACGAAAGTTATTCCCAGCGACTCACCGGCCTTAGCTGCGGACTGAATAAACGATTTGTATTTTGTACCCGCTTCGCTCCCAGGCATGGTAGCCTGCAGCATACCCAGCACAGCTAATTGTTCCTCGAAAGGACGCTGTGCAGAAGTAGCAGCCGCCCCTAAGGTGGTGAGCGACTGGGACATTTGAGAGCCAGTGGTTTTAAAACTTTGCACACTGGCCGCAATCCCGGCGCTAAACATTTCGCCGAACTGCATATCACTCATATCGCTGTACATATCCTTATATATACCGTAACCGGTGGCGAATAGGCTGGTCATATTAGCAGTCGTATCCTTAGTTGCTTTAGCGGTTAATGCAGCCATTTTAGTAAAGTCACCAACTGCGGAGTCAGATAAAGTCGAAATACCAGACTTTATGTCGTATGCAGAAGAGATAAACTGTGCTTCGGTAGTGCCGGACCACACTCCGGCAAAATCTCCGGCAGCTTCACTTATTGCCTCCAGATCTCGAACACCCACTGAGGCCAGCTCACCCAAAGCTCTTTGGTTTTCTGCAGTTGGCCCCAAAAGACCGAACAAGGCCCCGTTAACCCGGTCTGCCGCGCCTTGTATCATTGCCCCGGATACTGCCATGCGGTTGCCAAAGTCTATCATTGCCGTAGATCTACTTATTTGCTGTTCAAAGTTACCCAGATTGCCAGCCATATTCCGCACCGGGCCTGTGAATCTATCTATGGCGCTGAACATTACCGACAAATTATACAAAGCTTCCACATTGACACCCCCGGTGGTAGTGGTATATTCTATATCAAAGGAGGTTTTGGTAAATGTTTGAATTCCTCATGATATTTCTGTTCTTTTTCGGTATCGGTGCCGTAATTGGCCTGGTTTATGGCTTAATCAAATCAGCACCGATTATATTTACTATAGTTACTGATATCTTTACAATAATACTTAAAGTTGCTTCAGGTTTAATCCGCTTCTTTGTAAGCACATGTAGTTTTCTATTATCTATCTTTAAACAACTTTTCAGTGCGGTATCAAAAGGGTGGAAAGAGGGCAAACAAGAAGCGTATGAGACAATCAGTAAAGGTGACCGGCAGCGTTAAGCTGCCGGTTTTCTATTTACCCCTTCGCCAGTTCTGCAAAAGCCATCAAAACTCCCCGCTGCGTCGCCACTGCACGACGGTCCTCGTAAAAGTAAGCCTGTGCCGCCATATCCAAGAACTCATCGTCTCCTAGCTTGTCCAGCTCCTCCCTTGAAAGAGCAAAGTAGTACTGCACCAGGGCCTCTATTTGCGGGAGACCATCCTCCCGCAAGTCTTCCACCCGTCTTACAATTTCTTGGACAAAAAATCTTGGTTGGTACCTACAATCCTTTGCAGCTCGTTACCCACAGCAATGGCCAATCCCGGCCTGTCCTCAAATAACTGCTTCACCTTTTCCTCGGAAGGATACAAAAGGCAGCCGTAAACCATGTTATGCATTGCTTTATAAGCGTCTTTCATGGCTTCCTTAGTAAACCTGGATAGCTGCGGCCTGCCCGGCCTGCGGAAATAAAATGTGGGCATTTCATCTTCACTGAACCCGTCATCCTTAATCTCATAAACGTCACCGTATTGCTGTTTCCACTGCTCAATCTGAGACTGGGAAACCTTATCCTTTTCAGTTTTCACTGTGCCGGCGCTTACAACTGTATTTTCATCTCCACCCAATTTTCTTACCTCCTGCTAACTAATTAGTTGGGCTCTAGCCCATTGTCATTAATCCCGCCCAAAATAAGGAACTCATACTCCACCGTGTTACTCTTATCCCCCTGGCTGCCGGAACGGGACACTTTAGTTATTTTACACTGCTTCAAAATATCCGTAGTTGTCGGCTGGTCATCGTTGGCATATGACACGGTAATAGGGAAGGGGGAAAGCCGGTATAAATTTGAACTCTGCTGCTTAGCATAAGCAACAAACTTATTATGCTCTTCCCTTAAAAGTGTGGCCTTGCCGCTGGCAGAATAATTGCCGGTACCGTACCCCTGAGGATTACTGCCTTTGCCGTAAATCGGCTCGATTTCTTTTTCATCGCTGTACTCAATACTATTTATGTCTACCAGAGTTCCGTGCGGCATCTGCACGGATATATCTTCCCAACTATAGCGCTTACCATTAATCATCTATCAACACCCCCTTTTCTATCGCGCGGCTGCCGGGTTCTCATACCCCACTTCCAACTCAATCCAGCGCATTATGGCCATGGGAACAATCCTGATCTTGGACCTAATTGTGCTGGTGGCCAGTATATCCTGGTCCAGCGGTATAACCACCCGCCCTCTGGCTATTTCACCATTTGCAGGGCTAGCCATAATATCCAGTGGCTGCGTCAAATCGGCCTCCAAAGGTTTTATACTTTGGGATAAGTTAGTGGGGTCTATTTCCCCATGTTCGGACATTAGGGCCGCATTACGAACCAACATACAGGCTTTATCCATTGGGCGGCGAACTTCTACATACTGATAGTCGGATACACTCTCGGCAGCTATCCTTCCGTTAGTAATATAAAACCCGGAAAGACCTCTGTACTGCCGGAAAGTTATGAACCCGGCTTGGTCCAGCGCTAGAATATGCCCGTCATTTAACCCGTCCGGTTTCAGTGCCAACATTCCAGATACTGGCCCCAGTCTTACTTTACCCGGCGACTCCTGCACATTTGTGCTGCTTACCCGCCCGGCATATAGACCGGCACTGTTTCTATCCACTTGGCGACCGGTATTCATATCCAATATTTCTCCCCGCGCGGCGCATATTGACACCCTTGTGGATGCAAAGTTTGCAATTTCATCCAACAAAGCTTGCGTCCAGGCATCAGCATCCTCACCATCATCAGGCCCGCGCGCTTCGCAAAGCATGTGCAAATAACAATAATTGCCTTCTGCCTCGACGGCCTTCACATCGGCAGCAGCCCACATTGCCGCATCGGATTCGCCTACAATATGAATAAACTCATACAGATAACTGGATGACAGGAGCGAATCTACAGCAGCGTTCACATTGACAACGCTAGCTTGCGGTGCAACAGAGGAAAAAGTATATTTATCCCCGGCGGCAAAGGAGTCTGCAGGATCGGTTTCAAACTCAGAGAAGGTAAGCGTTATCCCGGTTCCGGAGATCTCATACGGTCCAAGCTCGGGCACAGTTATTTTTTTAGACCAGGTGTCTTCGCCATCCAGGCTGTATCTAAAAGTAGCCTCGTTAAGAGCACCACCATCCATTATTTCGACTACTGCACTATAAGCATCCAGCGGTGCACCAGAAACCGTCATATCACCTTGGCCGGTCTTTACTGAACTCACTTCACCAAGTGTGCCGGCAATATCGCCCTCGGCCCTCACCGCATACACAATTCGTGCCCCGCCAGCGAAGGAATCAAAAAGCGCATTCACCAAAGGGCCGGTCCCCAACTTATCTACAATCTGCTCCGGGTCGGTAATACTCGTGATACCGTTCACCGTTCCTGCTGAGCACACACCTACTTTAGCCTGCAGCCCCGAAGCGGAAGGGGGTAATACTCCCAACCCGCCATCCAAAATGTTTACATCTACATCCGGCAAACCCGGCATTTACTTCACCTTCCTTCTCATTGGTCCACGAAGCCACTTATCTTTTGCTTCTATAAACTGCTTTTCAGTCAGTTTTTTACCTTCTCCCCACCCGTAAGCAGTTTTAAGGCCAGCCATTACCCAGGCCGGGGTGGGATGTTTTTGAGCCAAATCTTCAATAGTAAAAGTTGGTTCTCCGGCAGTCTTTTTATTCTCGTTGACTTCACTTGCTTTCTTACCCATCACTACACCTCCCCGGTTTCAGTTTCGATTACCAGCGCGCTGGATAGATCAAAAATCGGTATTGCATAATCTTTATACACACCACCCTCAAATGTCACCATAACCACTGCCGCATCCTGTTGTTTTAAAAGGCTGGAGTCATCCTCTGGACTACTCTCCGGCACACTCACTAATACAGCATTATTATTTTCATCCCATATCCTGCGGGAAAGGTTGGCCAGAAAGTCTCTCTTAGCCGCTGTGGCCTCGTCCCCGCTCCGGTGGGTTATGCGCACTTTTACCTGCGCCATATGCCTATATATTCGGCGTCGGTATAGATATTGCTCATTCTCCGCATCTAGCTTTCTTGCAACCAGTGAACCGTCATATTCAAATTTTTCTTTCCCCTGCATTAGCTGCGCAAAGGGAGCCGCTTGATGTTTTCCGCCGCCCTCCGCATCTGTGTTAACCCTGCTCACACCTATCTCTTGGAGTAAACTCACCAGGTAGCCCCGGCACTCGCTTATCATTCCAAACACTCCTCCAGGTGCTCGGCGATAATATCATCAATCGCCTGGCGGTCCTCATCGCTTATGCCTATAAAGGGGCGGGCAGGGATTTTAACTTTTTTCTTACGTGCCCAGCGCCCACCAACTTTAAAGTGTAAGTGCCTAGCCTGCTTAACCTTTATAATCTTACCTTCCTGGTGCACGGGAGCTATTCTACTATTGGTACCTACTTCAACCAGATCCGGGCGGGCATGGTAAGTTATACTGTTATATAAATTGCTGGTATCCCGTAATGTTTGCCCACCCTCATTTTGGGCTCTAATAGATTCGGGCCACCTACTTCCATCCGGTGCGGTTCCGGTTTCAAACCGATCCTTGGTGCTGGATACTAAGTGCTCGCCGATATCTCTATGCATGGCAGTGAAGTCCAGTCTTGCCATGCGATGTATACTATTTTCCAACCTCGACCAATCACCGGCGAGCAGAATACCCATTTAAAAACCCTCCATCTTCCTGCGTGAGAATTTACGTTCTTCACTTAACACCGTTGCCCCCGTCTCTGGCGGCGGTTGTGGTTGCCCTAAAGTAATAATCCCTTTTGCAATATTCTCCAGTACCCGAACCGTATTTTTGTAGCGATCCAAAATACTGCGGTCAGCGCTTTCTTCATCGTAGCCGCGCCGCGTAAAAAGATTATATATAGCGATATCCACCGCCAATTTTTTCATAAAGGGGGGGACAGGATTAAAAGGAACATCGTACCGGGACATACAGTAACCGTTAATTTCACTAGTAGCGTCCTCAATAGCCTGGTCAACTTTGACTACATCAATTTGCCCGGCACCATCATCGTCAGTACACTCAATAAGAACATCCTCAGCAACCCTACCCAGCAGATCCTCTAGGGTGCAGTACATTTCTAACTATCACCAACAACTACAAGGGCGTCGGCAATCTTATCTACGATCTGCTGTTTGGTGTCATGGTGCGCTAGTTCAATATCCATGGTTTTCGCCAATTCCTTGAGCTCTAGCACAGTCATCTTTTGCAAATCTTCCAAGTCGGTATTCTTCTTTGTTACCTCTTCCTCATCGTCCACAGCAACCTCTTCCACAATCAACAAAGGCTCGGCTGTAAGCTTTTTTACCTGCTCCTTAGTAAAGTAATTGTCTCCATATACCACCGGCTTGGCCGGGTGCTCAACTCCGCAACGGCGAAAGCCATTGCGGAGAGATATAATTCTAATCGGCATAAATACATACCCCCGAGTATAAATATTTTTATTCAGTACCGGTGCTGCCATAAGCCAGCTGCCATAAGCCATACCCGGCGTTGTCCCGGCAATCAACGCCGTACAAAAACTCCTTGCGCATAAATACGTTTTCATCGCTTGGATTGTCCAGTGCCACAAATTCAGCTTTTTTCCGCCTCTGAAAGATAAGTGGCTTCACCGGCTTAGTGGTATCCATTAAAAACCAGGCTGTCGGATTATTGGACAAGGCCGGCACGACCAACAACTCTGCAGTGTTGCGATTTACGTTTGTGGCCCCGTTGGCATTGCGTTCCGCCAGCAATATCTCCCGGCCCATTCCGTCCAATTGAGGGGGGACCACCAGCAAGTTAGGCACAATATTTAGTGACCTGTTATGCTCATCCTTAAAACTCATCATTTGTGCTCTAGCTGCGGAATAGGATGCAGGAGACAAGGCTGCGACACCCTTATTGCTTTGCAAAGGCCCACCGTCGTCTTTATGGTCATCATCAAAAAAGTATTGCCCGTCATAACATAGACGCGTAAAACCGTCCGGCAAAAGCTCAAAAATTAGTTCGTCCGGATGCATAGAAGCCGAATGTCCTAAAGCCTGGATAATAGGGTTGTAAAGACCAATTGAATCGTCTTCGATATCTTCTCTATCAACACCCACAGTGGCTTCATACGGCTTATTTTTAATTGTGAATCCGTATGCTGACAGGTTTTGAACTGCTCTTTCACCAACCCATTGTCTCATCCGGGGAACTTTTCCCAACCACTTATATTCTTCGGACTTGGTTGTTGAGGGCACTACTGTGGCCACTTTCGTAAAAGATGGTTTAGCCTCTTTGAGTGCGTTATTAAAAATAACCTTGAACCCACGGTAAATACTTTGTAATGCCGCCTGATTTACAATCATTACTTATTCAACCTCCTAATTAATCTCCACCCAAACCCCATCGGGTTCGATCGCCAACAGCTTTCCAGCCGCCGACCTTGTGCCTGTACCGTCAGTGGCCGCCACCGTTTGATCATCTACTATGTAGCACGTTCCCAGCAGATGCGACCTATCAACGGGATCAACACCATCGTTAGCAAACTTAAACACGCCACGCCTTACTCGCACCGTCGCTGCCCCGTCTTCCCCGGCATTATTATCCACGAATTGCTCTGAGCGCCCAGCGCTAACAATATCCACTGCCGTGGAACCGGGCTCAGCATATCCGCTGGCGTTTAACGCGACAATCGACCCGGCATAAATTACAGCTCCCGCTGCCACATCTAGTTCAAGCATTTCACCCTTGCGGTACGGTGTATTTCTATCGGTAGTTAATGCCGGCATTATTTCTCACCCTCCCCGTACTGCTCTTTAAATTCCTTATCATCAATACCCAGCATTTTATTGACCTGCAATTGCATCTCATCAATCTCCCCACCCTTATACTCCGGGCTTGGATTACCTCCACTAATATCGGTGCCCACCGGCACCACTACCGGGGCCTGATCAAGAAAAGCCTTAAACCCGGATGGATCTTTGAGAGCATATTCTTCGGCCCATTCTTTTTGGGCCGGAGCTATCTTGCCATTTTTCATGGCATTTTGAACCAGGTCGTCACGATCTTTCTCATCCAGCCTCTTTTTCAACTGGTCAAACTGCTCAACCGGAACATACCCGGCAGGATTTTTAAGGGAGATGATCTTACCTTTTACCTGGTCAGCAGTAGACTTTTTATCCATCTCCAAAACTCCCATAACTTCGTCCTTGAAAGATTGTAGCTTATCCAGCTCTTCTGGCTGACCATCCTTTTTCTTCAACTGCTCTAGTGCATGGTTCACCTGATCATCAGTAGCATCTTCCGGCAAACCCAGCGCTTTTAAAATCATCTCACGAAATTCCATATCTTCATCCCCTTCATCAGGATTATGTTTATTTACTAGCGGCACCATACCATCCACTGCCGGGACATTTGTAAGTGCGGCGGAATGAAATATTGCCGGGCGCTTGTCTGAATTCTTTACCCAAATGACGGGCGAAAGATAACGATATTCTTTATTGGCTAAATACTCACCGGCTCTTTTTGTCCATTCCACCTGCGCCCAAAGACCTTCACGGCCTTTATTCATTAAACTTTTAATCCACCCCGCAGCGGGAGCCTGCACATCTTTCAGTGTTTGGTGCTCATAATCTATTACGATATCGTTCTTTTCGCTGTCGAAGTTAGCGATTATTTGTTGGAACGCTTGCTCGTCAGCAAAAAACTTCCCTTTCTTGCTTTTTACGTGCCCGTATGGGAGGATCTGTATTTCCTCGGGAGCGCCATCAACCTGCCTCCCGTCTAATATCATCCGGTCCATTTTACCCGGCTTATTATCCAGAGCTAGAAACAAAATTACTCACCTCCTGTCGGCATACCCGTTACTTTACCCGTTATCCAATGTTATAATAGCGTTAATTCTCACAGAATCCCCGTTACTTCGCGTTACTTTTTAACTACATAGCCAATTAATCACATAAGGCACCACCCACCTTTAAATCGAATTCTGTGGCTTATCACAGTTTTTAGTCGAAATTCACCTGGATAAAATGTCACCCCCTACCGTAATAAGTCATATATTGAATACGTTACATTCCCCGCCATTACTGCGTTACCGAGTTGTAACGCCGCTCTTTTGTCTCTCCTTGTAGGCTTTTTGGAGTTTCGGAGGATATTTGCCGATATCCGGTTCCCATGCTGTTCGGGCTGGGTTATGTGCGAATCCGGGATCTGGAATTAAGTTTCTGGCCATCTGACCCGGGGGCTGCACCATTTTAGGTATTTCATCATCTACTTTTAAGCCCCGCCTTTTTAGATCTCTCTCCGAGAGACTTTGTACCCCACACCTTCACCTGTAACCATTGGGCGGATACCAGGTATCCCAAAAAGAATGACCGGCAGGAAATACTTTACGGTTTAAAGCCATATGCGTGGGCCTGGTTCGATTATCGTTTACCGCGTCATACATCCAGTATGGCCTCCTGTCTATCACATCCGGGTTGGTCATGCGCTTGTAAGCCCCCACATTATATGCTGTCTGTATGTTAGTCCTGAAAATATTGTCGGCCCTGTAAGGACTCAGCCCTTTCCATCCTTTTTGCTCCAACATCTTATTTGTGTTGTCCCGCCACTCCTTAAAGGTAATACCTTCATCTAAGACCTTTTGCAGCTCACGCATTACATCGTTTAATATATCCAGCTTAGCTATTCCGCTAATAGTAAAAGCCTTTGCCTTACACTCTTCTTCTAACTCAGAAAACTCTTTTGGGGTTAACGTGACCTTACCCTTGAAAAAGTCTATAGCTTCTTTAAATGGAAGTGGCTCCAACTTTATCTCACTCATCAGCAACCCACCTGCCATAGAGATCGGCCACAAACATGGACCGGGCCATTAAGTCCTCTAGGTCGGTCTCGTCCATTTGGTTATAAAGCTCTGCCAGCCCCTCTCTTAACTCCTCCGGGGAGGATGCATTTTTCACCGCTTCAATTACCGGCTCCAACATTTGTCTTAAAGCCGGTAGGCTTTCCCTAAGCGAGCGATCCGCCAGACCATCAATACTTTGCTGGCTGCCTTCTTTGTTCGACATGGCCAGCATAATCATGCTTTCCAACCCTTTTTTCATAGGTAGCGGTGTAGAAGGAGAGGGAGGGGTTAACAGTTCGTCACCATCTCCGGGCTTGGGTATTCCAAACTTTTCATACATATGATCTTTAGCCACCGGCAAACCCATATCGGTCACTACTGTTTTATATATTTTAGATGTCCTCTCCAGGTCTTCCGGCGGTTCATATTTAAACCTTACCCAGGGCAGCCTGGTCAAATCGGCATTGGGTATATTAAAAAGCACCAGCGGCCTAACCAGGTACTTACGTAATGTCTCAGCCAGCGCCTTACAGTCAGCTTCTTTTAGATCGTGGCGCACTTCATTATGAGTCTTGCTTGCTGCATAACTACCGGTAGAACCCACATCAGTGGTCAGGGTCTGCCCCAACACTGCTTTAGACATTTCCCGGTTGCAAAATTCGGCCAATACCTCGTATATATTATCGGACCTCTTTACCGACTCCACGAACTCAATCTCAGTAGACTTACTAATAATGCCGGCAGCGTCAGTACCTAACTGCGTAACAGCTTGAATTAAAGCCTCTTTATCCTCTTTGCTAGTACCTGTATCGTATTTACCAAGACGTATGGGCATCCCAAATACTTCCGCAAAAGTTACCCAATCTTTTATGTTGTAATTCTTAAAAAGGTACATCCACGAACAAACTCTAAGCACCCCGGCCCTGGATGGGTGTCCTGACTTAGCTTTATACTTATGAATCACGAACTTGTTTTTAGGCAGTTCTATTCCATGAGCCATGTCATTTTCAGTTAATAATCGAAGGTGGTCAAAGTCATCAAACCTAAACCTTTTTTGGTGTACCCACTTTAGCTTTTCAACTCCCACTTTACTCTCTTTTATTTGCCACATAATCTCAGTAACACCGAAACCTTTACCTATGGCATCTAAAAGATCTAACAGGGCGTTTTCCAATCCTTCAAACTCAAAAGCATCCCGCACCATATCCGCTACTTTCACATCACCCTGATCGTCTGAGTAGGGCATTATTTCCCAGTCCAGGCCCAGCACACTGTTCTTCCTGGTTTGTAGTATGGAGTAAAGGTGCGTATCCTTTTCCTCCATCTCCTCAAACAACTCTGCCTGTCTGTATATATCGCCCTGATCAGCCTCGCGGAATATTGCCGCTAGGCGCTCCGGAGTTAGGTTACGGGAAGGGTATCCGGAAAACTTGTCCCGTATTGAGGCAACGGCGACTTCTCTAGTTATCGGTCTTTTTGAGTTCATCGGATTGCCGTCCGGTCCTAGTATTTGTGCCACTTAATATGCCCCCCTTCGGGTAAAGCGCCTGCGCTGTACGGTTTCATATTCCATCGGCCCCAACTGCATCCGCCTACCTACTGCTAAATATAAAGCTATCCGCGCTGAATTAATTGCCATTCCGAAGTGGTTGGGCACATTCCTCTTATACCGGATGCGCTTTTCGCCGCCTTCCTCAACTTCTTCCTTTACCAATTTCAAAAGATGTCTTTTTACAGTTTTATAGATTTCCTCCTCACCCGGAGTGCGCGGCTGGGGGAGAAGAGCGGCAGGTGGGTTAGCTGCAAACAAATCCGTAGTCTCATCCAGGGATTCATTACGGTCAACAGTCACCTTATTAACCGCCCGGGCGTCCTCACCCTCAACACCCTCTTTTAACTCGTCCCCTTTAAAGTATTGAATATACCCCGTAGCCCTTTCCAGAGCCCTCACCACTCGCTTGCTGTCAGTTTTATATGGCATAGCATCAATAACCAATGCGCCTACGTTAAACGGTCTTTCCAGAGACTGTATAAGCTCCACCAGGTCTTCAACATCCAATTCAAAAAACGTCAGGCAGCACATGCCGTCAATACCGTATGGCGCTGCTACAGCCACGTGCGCTTTATCCCCCATGTCTATACCAATTCCCGTGATTTCATCACTGCGGTCCATAAAGTGATGCTCACTATACTCTTCAACCCTACGCAATGCTTCCGGGCTTACCGGCTGCATATTGCCACTGTCTGGAATAGAGCGAACACTACGGTTGAATGTGGCCAGCTTGCTAGGCTTATCTTTAGCAACCTGCCAGCGGCTCCATATCAGGTCCAGTTTTAAACTTGGAATGATTAACTGAGGTACCCGGTAACCTCTGCGGTCTACTCGTTCCGGGTGCTCAGCCACCCAGTGCCCGTTTTCTACGTTCAACTGCTTACCGCATTTGGGGCAAACCAACATAACCACGCCGTCTTTTTTCACAAAGTTCTCAGGAAAATCTTCTTCCACCGGCGACTCGCGGTTGCAGCTCCCACAGCGAACAAACCACTTGCGCATATCGCTGGCCCTGTAAAGTTCATCAGTACCATCTTCCGGAAACAGAGCCACTGAAAAATATTTTTGCCAGGCAAGGTCGGAGGCACTAATGCGGTCTTGCGCTAACTCCATGTTGTCCGGGTCAATCAAGGCAACTTCGTCAAACTTTATTTCGTCCGCCGGTATGGATATAGCACCGGTCTTAGAGACCAGGCCGCGAATATATAAAAAATGAGTTCCTATTTGTTTTAGTCCTACCTGGTCGGTTCCAGACAGTCGCTCCTTTAAGTAGGGGCTGCGGTTTATATAAGGATCAAAACGGGTGGGACCGAAGTCCCTGGCCATCTTGTCAGTGGGTAGATAATATATAACTGTCCGGCCCTGCACGTCCGCCATATATAAAGAATGGGCAATGGCTATAGTAGAAAATCCGGTTTGCGCCCCTTTTTCTATGGTGATGTGAGGGTGAGAGTTGTATGCCTCAAAGATCTCTTCCATGCACTTGCGGTTCAGCGGATCATACTTCTGGCCACTGTCCAGGATTATGTGATCCCGGCAGTAATCCAAAAAAGGCTTATACGACTGTTCTCCTACCAGGTCAGTTAAGATGCTCACTGGCTCACTTCCTTAGCCTTTTGGTCAACCATTGTATACAGCTTAGCCACAAGATCTGGGTCAGATGTTACTTCACTTCTCAAAGCTTCCTTTATTTTATTTGCTGCGGCCTCGACACCCTTATTAAAGGTAAATTTAAGCTTTTCTCTGCTCACCCCGGAAGACTCTAGTTTCGCAAGGACTTTGAAGATTTCCGTCACCTTAGCCTCTTCCAGGTCCGTGATATCCACCTTCATTAAAAATTCCATTATCAGCTGCATAGATAACTGGTTAGCAGCTTCCGCCATTTCCGTGGCCGGAGCATCAGGGTTAGAGTCTACAATGGATTTAGCTTGCTCCTTTACAACTCTTAATCGCTCTAGCCTGGACATAAAATCTTTCCCATATCGTTGCACTGAACTCTTACCGATTTTATGCCCCAGCTCTGTTAGATACTCAGCTATATCCTGGTAGGTATATCCTTCCACCAGCTTTTTATTTACTGCCTCCACTAGGTTGTCCGGTAATTTTGATACCTTGTAGTGTTTGCGAGTTTTTTTTCCTCCCACTTAAAGCACCACCCCGGGATCTGCCGGGAGGCTTCTTTCTAAAAGATCTATTCCCGCGGCGTTTAACTTTGCCAGCGTCCTTTCTACGCCCATCATATCGTCATGCTCTTCCCATACTTTTACGTAGCCCTTATCAGCCAGGTAATCAAGATAACCTTTGAGCACCGCAGGTGATGAAGGGTATTTGCGGTCATTTAACGTGGTTTCCAGTAGCTCTAAACTTGCCGGCCCCGGGTAGGCTATTTTAAGAATATGCATGATCTGCCCCCGGGCAATGCGAGCTTCATACTTTTCAAGACCTGCCATGCGTATCTCCTCCAATTATCTGGTTTAAACTCTTAGATATTTCGGTTATTTCCTTTCCTATGTTATCTACTTTATTGTCCAGTGCCGCGATGGCTCTAATAAAGTCATCCCGTAATACATACTGCCGGGGAAGGTTAGCCTTCATGTCGGCAAAGTCTACCTGCAGCTTTTCAATTTTTCCATCCTGCTCTTGGTGCTTTTCTTTTACTGCTTGCCGTATGTCTTTTAAGAAATAGGCAATTACCCCGGCGGCCCCGCATAAAAGACCAAATAAAATGATAGTTGTTGGCTTGTATAGTTCTGCCGGCATATCTGGCATGCAACCCCTCCAATAAAAAAATCCCAGTCCTTATGACTGGGATTCTATATATTTCAGATGCACTTATCAAATAAAGTACTTTAGGAATTTACTTTAAACCAAAATCCATGAGAGTCGGGCCGGTATCCTGCTCCGCTAAAATCTGCCTGACCCAAACCTCCGTAAGGCCATACTTCCTGGCCAACTCTTTGTAGTTATCACCCCGGAACTCCTCTTTTATCTTACCATCCCGAACCTTTCTCAAAACCGCATCCAGCTTGGGAAAATATATGGCGGTGCCGCTAAACTTATCTGCCACCTTCAATGTATTTTCCATGCCGATTAGATACGCCAGGTCACGGTATGGTTGAGGAAGGTCGGTGGAATCTATTTCGTTCATCCATTCAACTATTTCCAACCGGCACCACCCCTTTTATACTTTACATTCTTTGGCGTTGTCAACTGCGTCACTTTCCGCAGTACGCTTGTTTTTTAGCCTCCACAGCTGGTGATTCTTGTTTTTTTTAAAATGCGGACATTCACTCTCCAAACATCTTGCCTTTCGCGCCTGCTTTACTGTTACCCATAATCGGTGATACCTACACCAGCCAAAACGCTTCCTTTTCTTCGGCGGCATGTCCCACATTTACATCTACTCCTTTTCACTTGCAACATACCTTCTCTTTATTTCGCCATAATCACCGGCCTTGCAATTGTGATCAAATAAAAATTCCCTTAGGTCCTTCAAAGCCTCCTCGTAGGTGTCACGCATGGCCCCGACATAAGGGCCGGTTATCTTCTTTACTCCGGCGGCGAAATACATTTCTTTTAACTCAAGCTCAATCATTACAGCAACCCTCTCTTTGCTGGCGATCCCTTATTTTCTTAAGCCCCTCTATAATACGCCAGGCCATGTCAGCCGTAATCCACTCCATATTCTCCACACCCGCGTACTTTTTGACAAAACCGGACAACCGCTTAGGGTTATTGTCCCAGCCCAGCTGACTGGCCAGCTGCTTTATTTTCCACTTTTGCCTGTTAGAGGCCATATTCATTTCCGGCTCTCGGCCCTTAAATCTTTGCAAGTGATCAATGACATTCTTGGCCTGAGCTTTGGTAAGGTTGGATATACTGCTGGACCCGGTAACATTTCTTATAGTGGTGCGTAGTAAATCCTCATCCAGATCCAGCTCTCTGGCCGAGGCCCAAATCATTCGCATCTGTGACTTAGTAATTCTGGCCATTACAGCATCAACACTGTTTCAATATTACCGTCCCATTCTATGGCATCCGGCAGCATATTTTTATCCGGCAAGCTAACCATTTGCTTAAGCTGTTCCAGGTGGGACTTAGATTCACTTACATTGTTCGTTCCGTTTTTGCGGTGCATGAGAATCCTTACTTTTACACAACCGACATCCTTTAAAAGCCTGTTTTTGGCTGTCTCCGGACATTCCTCCAAGTACGCCGCATGATACTTACCGGTTCTCTTATCCTGTAAAATGCAAGCCATATCATAATTACCTGCATACATCTTTCCATCATTGCCGAAAGTTAGCATTACCGCATCCCCCTTCTGAAATCGTCTCCATCCACCGCCAGCACGTAACACATTTCCTTTATCCGTGAGACAATGCGTTCCCATGCCAGCACTGTGTTTCCGTATTCGTCCACTTCCATATTCTCCAGTGGCACGTTGGTTGTAATGATTGTTGGTAGCTGCTCCACGTACCTGGCATTTAAAATAAGGTACAAGCGCTCCACCGCCCAGTCCGATCCTCTTTCCGCTCCCAGGTCATCTAGAAGAACCAGGTCAGCCGTTTTAAGGATCTCAAGCCGCTCTTCCGCCGCCGCATTTCCGCCTTCTTTGGGCCTCAGAGAATCCAACAGATCCGGTACCACTCCCACAACTGCGGCCACTGATTGCTTTATTAATTCATTGACGATCCCGAAAGCCAGGTGACTTTTGCCGGTACCGGTCGGCCCCACCAGGCATAAGCCGTTTTTATTTTCTCCGGCAAGTTCACGGTAGCGCTCAACGTAGCGCAAAGCAGACTTATAGGCAGCCGGCTGGCGCTCACCTTTAAAACCTTTAAGTGTCCTGTCCTGGTACCGCTTGGGGATTCCTGATACGCTGAAAAGTTTTTCTATCCTGGCCCGTTTTCGCCAATCCTTCTTACACTGGCACTCGCGTACCGTATTCGAGCCAACATACACCCATCCGGAACCATCACATCTTTCATAGGGGCAGCCCTTCATCATAGAGGCTTCCGCCGTAGCTTCCCCGCTGCGGGGTACTTCTCTTGCTTGTTCCGCCACTGTTTACGCCCCCCTTCAACACATATTTGGGCCACAACGCCTCCACCCGTGCCAGGTGATCAACCTTATCCTTCCAGTACCGGTCCTTAAAAAGCCAGTCAATACATGCCTCCCACTGCTCGACCTCCGGGGCATTTTCGCCGGCCAGCATGTTACGGGCGACGGAAAGCTGTTTTAAATGCCAGTCCCGGGGGAACTTATTTACCCCGCGCTCTTTCATTTTTTCTTTTAAATGTGCAACTAGGGCTTTCTCCTCTTCGGAGAAGCCCCGGTTATTTTTCTTTTTGGCCACGTTTTCACCTCACATCCAGTGCCTTGCAACGACCAGGGCCGCCACCAGGTAACCGGCGGTAAACCCTATAAAGACGTAAGCCATTTTATCTGCCAGCCTCATGCCGTCACTTCCTCGACTTCCAGACCAACCTTGATCCCTTCATCAACAATCACGGCGTGCCTGATTCTTTTCAAGGCTTCCTTGAATTCCTGGCTGCCAACCTTATAGCCGGCTGCCTCCAGCAGATTAACTATGCTTTCATGATTCTTAGCTTCTTTCACGAAGTATGCAAAGTGCTCAGCATCGCTATCATCAAGCCCGGCGATGTTCTTTAAGTGAACAATGTCCTTTTTCCAGTTACCCTTAAGCTTCTTTTTGAGCGTCTTTTTAGTCTTTTCGTCGCTGGTTATTTGAGCGATCACATCATCCACCGATTGCTCTATGTAATCGCCCTGAAACACTGCTGTCAGCAGGCGCTTAAAGGGTTCCGAAAGCTTATATTTAGGTTCGGCTTTTACGAAATCTTTAACCAGCACTTCTCCAATGGCCTGCTTCAAGAATTCGTAAGATACTAATTTTAAAGTTTCGCTGGTTGTCACTTCCACTTTAGCGTTATCGTTCCCCCAGAACTCCACCTGTTTAACTTTTTTGTTCTCCAGGGCATCCAATGCTTGCTTTTGAAACTCTGCCTTTAACCTGTCAATCTCTATTTTGGCTTCAGCCGCAAGGTTAACCCACTTGGCATACTCGTCAACTTTAGCCTTCATGGTCGCCTCATCCATCAGTTCCGACCTCCTCGGACATCTTCGCCACGCAACTCTGGCACACGCTCCTGCCGGTATACATACCTACATTTTCACTACCCTGGCAAAAGACGCAGCGCGGTGTGTGGGGACTTACCACCAGCGTCCCTTCCTTGACGGTAATATCAACTGCCGTGCCACCCAGGAAACTATATTCCCTCCGGATATCTGCCGGTATAGTCAGCGTGCCTGATTTACTGATAACCTTATGTCTCGGCTTGTCCATTTTCTCACCTTCCTTTGATTGGTTATTACATGACAAATTGCCCCGATTTCACAGTATTCTAATAAGCTCGATTTTCATTCTTTCACAAGAAAAATTGTCTACATAACCATCAAACCATAAAAGTTTCCACCAGGGCCTCTTGCTTTTGTACGTGTAGTGCTGATAACTTCCTGTACGGGGATTCCACCAACAAAAATGTGGCATTCCCTCCTTTATTTGCGGTTTGATGTAGTATATCTTAAAACTTGGATTTAGGAGTTTTTGCTTGAGCGCACATATTAAACAATTACCCATAAATCAACACTTCCCGCTAATGCTAATTAATAAACTATTTGACTAGCTCAATAGTGTCATTATGTTTGATAAAATGTTTCTTTAGAGCGTTGAATGATTTCCAGTAGCACGAGTAAGTAGTATACTTAGCATCAGGATCAAGGGCTTTACATTTCTGCCGGAGTCGCTTTGAGATCTTTTTCAATTCTGCTTTCCCTTTCGCTGAATGAAAAGATCTCACTATTTGACGATAAAAGCGGCGGCGCTCCTCACAGTCATCTACTATCCATTTACCCTTAAACATGCCGTTCACATATACCATAATGCCATTTTTAAACTGTCCTTGACGCTCCAACATCAATGTCACTTCATAACCATCACAGTTCAATTTGACCGGATCATACAAATGGTGCAGCCGTTCCTTAACCTTATCCCAATCTTCGACACTCATTCCGCCATCAGGTTTTACCTGGTCCGCTGCTTTAGTCATTCTGTAACCTCCGGACCCTTCATGTCTTTTATTGCTGAACGATCAATTGCCGCCAGTGCCAATGCTGTTCGTAATTGATCCAGCTCCTTTTTAAACTCACAATCATTACACACGCTCTCGGCCTCTACCATTATTTCTTCCATGGCTTCTTCCATAGAGCTCATGCCATCTCTAACGCATGTCAGGGCCGCCTTGACCGTGTTTCTTGATTTATCCACTACACCTCACCGCCTTCGGTATTCTGCGCCCATTCATTGCGGCTTTTCGGATCATGGCGCTCCTAATTTTCTTTACACCTAGAGCGGTCCTGTTTAATCTTTTGGCAATTTCCTCGTCCGACAAACCTTGTACGAATAATTGCTCTACATATGCTCGTTCCTTGGCTGTCCAGTTGCCCTTTTTAGTATTTCTACCATGTGGCAGCATAGAGACTAAGGTACTATCATTAGAAGCTTGCGCGTGATCTACCGGACTAATAGCTCTCGGCTTATACTCAATAAAGCCGGAGGTAGTCACCATTTCCTTGCTCCAATGCTCTCTCAGACGACAAAAACCTCTTCCGGTTTTGATGTCCACATGCACGATAGAATTTTCAAAGCGCTCCTTTAACTCATTACTCATTGCCAAATCCTTCACCCCTTTCGTATGGCTCCTCATCAGGCTCCGGGTGCCAACCCGGGCGAGGGGGGATAGGTTATAAAGGTTTTTGGTTTTACCTGGTAGAAAAAAAGATTATTGACGGCGGGCAGGTGTTTTCACTTTTTACCTCCATAAGAAGGGAGGTGATTCGATGGCAGATACCTGCAAGATTTGCGGGCAGAAGCTCCAGCCCCTGAAGCTGGACGAAACCCGTAATCTGAATGGTGTTTGGACACTCTCCACCAAAGAGTGTCCGGGCCTATTCAGCAAAACCAAATAACCAATAGTTGACTGCCCGCCGTCAAAATTAAAATCTTAGTTAACTAACCAGCTTTACATCGGTTTTAAAATGTTTTATTATTGTCCTAGCGGTGGCCGGGTTTTAGGCGAAGCTTAGGACTATACGACCTAGCTCCTCAACCAGGTCTCCGGTGATTGGTTCTCCTCGGGTAACGTCCAAAAGACGACCCAAAGCCTTCACCAGCTGCCTGATTCCTCGCTGCCGCCCTATAGAAGTCAGTAGTTCTTTAGCTTCGGGAGTAGCGTTCACGTGGGCTAAGAATCTGCTGGCTTCTTCTTCTGATATCCCGCCCAACTTCTGATAGTATCCTATGCGGTCCCGAAGGCGGGCCATTTCCGGGCGATCCTCGGCATATTCAAGGATGCGCTGCGCCAGGGCATGGTTGCCACACAAAACTACTCCTGCTGATTTAGATTTATCATATATAGCCCGTATAGCTTCCAATACTCGCGGCCCCCGTAAAAGGTCAGCCTCATCAAAAACTAAAAGGCGTGGGTTTCTTTTTAATTCTCTTATGATCTTTTTCATGAGCTTTGCGGAAGTGCCCCTTGATGAAAGGCCCAGCTCCTCAGATATTTCGACTAAAGTGCTTTTTACGGTGCTTGTCTCATCACAGGTGATGGTCACGATACCATTACCTTGCTGCCGGTACATATCCAGAGTGAAAGTTTTGCCAGTGCCCGGGTTACCGGTAATCATGCCAAATTCATGGTTGTCGCGACAGGCCCGGCATATACCCAACACCCTCTCGCTATCGCTTGTGGAGACGTTCTCCAGGTGGTTTATGCTAGTTATAAAGCCAGTTTCGGGTTCTGCGGCTCCCTCGGCCACCTCCGGCTTTTCCTCCCATCGGCCTATTTTTATCAAATAAGCGCGAACGGACTTACGTAATTTCTCACTTTCACCATAATCGTTATTTATATACCGGCTAACTACCGTTCTTGAAACTCCAATCGCCCTGGCAACATCAGCTTTTGTTGTCCCTTCCTCAGTCACAACTTGACGCAGAACTTCTCTTTCCCTTGACCAGTTTTCCATAGTTACATCCATAGTTGTTTCCACAGCTTGCAACATAGACATATAATTGACCTCCTCGTAAATTTATCTTCTAAGCCTGACTTCCAAGTTTCCTTATCCACTCGTCAAACCTGCCGCCGGATGCTGTCTCCTTTTTCTTTTGCGGGCTGTTTTTAGCACGCTTACCTGACCGCCTAGCGGCCTCTTCCATGCCGGTTATCATGGTCGTTTCCTTATCACCGGTGGTGTCACCGGTGATTTGTACCGGTCCGGCCTGCTGCCTGCTTGCTGTAACAACTTCTAGGCCGAAATCCTGACATTCAGCCAGGCGCGCTTTAACCTCTTTTCTGCGCCGTGAACGCTTCTTGATAAATTCTTTTAGATCATCTTCGGAAGCTCCCCAGTCTAAAAGCTCCTTGTTGGTAGCAGTGCAAACATACTTACCGGTGCTTGGATCAAATACTAAAAGTTCACCTATTCGGTTAGGATCATATCTAATCACTACTTTGCGCCCCACATAGTCGTCCAGGACCGGGTGCGTATACCAGCGTCTCCTGCTCTTAGTGCCAAACCGCTGGATACCGGAAGAGCTAACTTTTACTTTATCGCTGTCCATTAGGCATATATCCATTGTCCTCTCATCCGGTAGGCCGTCACGTACCGGCGGTGTCATTTCGTACTTTGCAGCTGGAGACATACCCAGTGAACTATGCTCAGTTTGATGGTAGATATCAATATAGAATTCCAACATTAGATACAACTCTTCCAGCGTCAACAACTCACCGCGCTCGCACATTTTCTTTTCATTTAAACCATGCGGGCGCTTTTTGTTATCGCTGCCACAGTAACCAGGTAGATATCTGGCAAACTGGTCGGTCATAGTACCAAACCACCGCTCTACGTGGCCCTTTGCCCAAGGGCTATACGCCGTTGCAAACACAGGCTTTATACTTAATATTTCGCAGGCGCTGCGCACCTCCCGGCTGTATTCCCAATCCTCGCTCTTACGGCCTTTTTTAATCTGTGAAATATAATCTTTTCCGTTGTCGATATATAGCGCCTGAGGTATTCCGTAATAGGGAAGTTGGGCTCCTGCGCGATCGCTCAGTTCATCCATATCCCACCCGAGGGAAGTTAACGCATGCGCCATGGGATTACTTAGACCGGAATCCCATCCGGATAACTTCTTTTTTAAAATGCCGTGCCGAAGGGCCATAGCAATAGTCCTTCCATTTGCCTGCAGAGAAAGCGTAACCCCTGTCAATACCCTTGTGGCAACATCCTGCCAAGCAGTCAGCCACGGCCTTACCGGGCGACCCTGGTAGTTAATAAACACATCCATTATATGGTGATCGCCTTCCCACACCTGGTTTCGGTATTCCGGGTTCTGGCGGGTGATCTTTGCGGCAAACTTTTTCTCATACGCCTCTTCACCTTCCCGGGCCAAACAAACCAAATCAGGTTCATGCTTTTTTATGTCTTCTACCACGCGGTACACTGTTGCCCGCGAAGGGTAGGGGAGACCGGTCTTATCGCAAAACTTCTTTAATTTTTTGTGTACGTGAGCTGCCTTAGGTTTATTTAACTGCAACCAGTGGGACTTTATGAAGCGTTCGGCCTCCGGCTCCACGGCTCTGCGCACCGTTCCTTTGCCCAAGTTAGGTACCTTGATCATTGCCGCCAGCCCTCCTTTTTTGTATGTGTCCACCCACCGGTACAAAGTCGATCTGGAAACGCCATACCTTTCGGCTATCTCCAAAGCCTTCTCAGCCCTGCCGCGCTCGTCTGAAATTTCTATATATTCCTTTGCGGCCTCCACTTTGCGTTCTGCCTGGCGTAGCAACTTATTAAATCTTTGCTTACCAACCTTGGCCTCTATCTCAGCCAGATTATCTGTGGTCCGGGCGGGAGCGTCTTTCTTTTCATCCTTTACATCTTCACTCTGCTGCTGCAACTCCCGACTATATTTATCGAAATATTTTCGTCTGGCGGGAGTGGACAAAGAAGACAGAGCGACCAGATACCCTTTACCATTAATACCCCCACCCAAGCAAGCTTTCGCCTTCTTGGACACTACCTCGCCAACCATTGCTTTTTTTCTCACGGCACGACTTGTTACTCCCTCCAGCGCCGCTGCCTGGCTGGTTGTCAACCACACTTCCTGCTCTAATTGCCGCGCCTCGTCCACTTGTACTC
Organism: Bacillota bacterium; assembly: GCA_009711705.1. GTDB lineage: Bacteria > Bacillota > Desulfotomaculia > Desulfotomaculales > VENG01 > VENG01. Next base: position 423,025 of record VENG01000001.1, on the reverse strand, counting down.
TCACCTCACATTGCCATTTTGCTATAATGAAGAAAAATTATTGACGGCGGCTAGTACCCAATGTTGACCTGCCCGCCGGCAAAATTAAATTTCACTCTCTTTGATATGAAAATATAATTTGCTTGATACACATTCCAGCCGGCACGTAATGGACCTCACCGTTGTTTAACTTAATTATTACCGAGCCGGCCACGCCGCGTTCTATAATGTACCCCTGGTGCCTCAGATCGGACTCTATACACGTTAACCTGTGGGGTATTTCCAAAGCGTCATTCACAGCAACATATACTTTTTCATCTAACTTTACTGCAGCCTCTCCGGCCTGGCCGCATTCTTCTTCGCAATCATTCATGTCGGCGTTACCGTGGCGAACTCTTACCGTCATTCCCGCCAGCAGAGGCCACCCCTCGGCTGTCTTTTTCAGAAAATCATCACCGCTTACTTGCTCCCAATACTGTCCGTTTCTCACTTCCACAATGTCACTTTCGTCGATAACCATTTCGCCGCTATCACTATCCAGCAACGCGCTATCACCATCTATTACTAATATCCCTATTTGCCACCCGGCTGCCACACTGGCAGTACCGTGAATATGCTCTGTTATTGGTAACATTTTTTCTCATCCTCCCTAAACAATGTTTTTTATGTATCAACACTAGGGTTTCCAGCCCCTCCCGGCGAAGTATTAAAATTTGCCAGTTTATAAGAAGGGAGGGGTTTAAGAGGCTAGATATTCAGAATCAATTCCGAGTGCTTGAGCTATTTTAGCTCTATATTTGTTGCCCGGCTTGCTGCCGTACAATATCTCTGAGAACCGGTTCTCTGGAATATTGTGTTTAGTGCAGAATTGCTTCTGTGTCATCTGCCTATCTAAGAGTGCTCTTTTAACTTCAAGGCCGAACGTGGTTAATTTTTTCAAGGTTCTCACCTCCCGAAAAGTTTATTTTCGACAAATCCGAAAATAATGGGGTAATTTTTGACTTGTATTGGCTGGACTGGAAGGAGTATATTGCTGTGGAAAATGTTCCTTTAAAAGTATTATAATACGTAAATACGTATTTGACAAGGAAAAATACGTATTTACACGGGTGTTATATGAAAAAATTCGTAAATACGTTGTGGGGAATTTGATATGAAAAAAGATAATTTTATTTCTGTAAGATTAAAACAGCTTCGAGAGTATTTTAGTTTAAATCAAAAAGAATTTGCCCAAAATATAGGTGTATCCCCAGGCAATGTTGGGGACTGGGAAAAAGGACGGTCAAAGCCTACAACAACAGCTTTAATAAAAATCTCGACAACATTTAACATATCTACGGACTGGATTTTACAAGGAGTTGGTCCCGGCCCAGGGGAACATGAGTACATCCCTGGCAATCGCCTCAATGGTGTAATAAGGGAATATTTTATGGAGCGGGCACCAAACTACAGTCATGGGGAAGCTGACAATCAACAGGCTAGCCAAGCAGAGGAGTTACTTAATATATTTTTGGAATTGGACGAGGATAGCAAGTTGAAAATTTTAGACCTAGCAAAAGAAAAAAAAGAAGGCCGGCTTCCAAAGCCGCCCAACAATAGTTTCTTAGAAATTTACGAAAGTCTGGATGATAAAAACAAACAACAAGTTTTACAATTTATTAATTTTCTCATATTCCAACAAAGCAATAACCAGAGAAATAGCTAATTTTTTTTGTTGTATTTTGTGGAAATACTTCCCCATATGTAAAAAAAGGTATCGTATCTATCGACAAAGAACAATGATAAAAAATAAAATGATTGCGCCAAATAATTATGTAAGTATTTTCTTATTATGTAATTGAACTGTGTTTTAAGTTGGTCCGTATTAATTTCCAGGCTGGTAATTAACAATATGTACGTGATCACTCTAAGCCCTTGATACGCTTGACTTTATTTAAAATGTTCCGCAGTTCCCCAGTTCCGCACTGGAAGTTCCTCACTCTGCGGTTATAAAAACAATTAAATTAATATCATCATCTTTTTAATATTAAATTATAATAACTACCCGTTATCAAGCTGTAACGCGCATTTTTACTTGCTTTATATAACTGATAATAATAAATAGTAACGGATGTAAAATTGCTAATGTTACCAATCCGTAACTTCGCACCTGGCCGTTACAGTCTAAGGCGAAACACTAAATTTTTTCTCACATTAATAAGAATTCCCAATTAACCCTAGAACAACTCAACCCCCGTGATATCTGGATTCCCGCCATATCCCATTAAGTCCCGTCAAATCCCGTCTTTTCTTAAGTACTTTGAGAAGTAACAGATATGGTTTTTATCTGCATGTCGCTCAATAATGATTTTAATCTTCGCAGGCTGGAGCGTTACCTTTCTATTGCCTGGGACAGCGGGGCAACGCCTGTTGTTGTGCTCACCAAATCGGATTTATGTGATGACATTGAAGCCAGGCTTAATGATATAGCCCCTTTAACGTTTGGTGTAGATATACTTGTTACCACAAGTATATCCGGTGATGGATACTTATCGTTGAAAAGGTATATTTCAAGTGGCCGGACAGTAGCGTTTATAGGCTCTTCGGGAGTTGGTAAATCCACTTTAATTAACAGGCTTCTCGGTGGTAAAAATACATTTGCTACCAATGAGATAAGAAATGACGATAAGGGCAGGCATACAACCTCAAGACGTGAGTTGGTTGTGCTGCCGGATGGCGGTGCTGTTATTGACACTCCCGGGATGCGAGAGATTGGAATAATAAGTGCTGACTTAACAAAATCCTTTGCTGATATTGATGAGCTTGCATCCAAATGCAAATTCCGCGATTGCACCCATGGGAGTGAGCCCAACTGCGCAGTGCAAAAGGCAATAAACGACGGCATCTTACCGGCGGAAAGGCTTGAAAGTTATAACAAGCTAAAAAAGGAAGCGAAGTATGACGGCCTGAGTTCAAAGCTGATTGAAAGAGAAAAGATCAATGAAATGTTCAGTGGCGTGGGCGGCATGAAAAACGTGAGAAAGTTTATAAAGGAAAAGAACAGGAAAAAAAGCAGGTAGAATTTCAGGGGCGGGACATGAGACAGGGTACCTCTTCTCATGTCCCGTAATTGTAGATAATTTAGTCATTCCATAATTTAACCTGCTGCCTATTAATTCGCATGCTTAAAAAATGTTTTATACATGATCCAAAAGTATGAAACAATGAAAACAATCCACAGAAAGCTAGTATAGTTTAAGAAAAATTCGAGAAGTAAACTCCGAGAAGGATGCCCAAAGAGAGAAGAGTAATTTTAAGACAAGCATAGTCCATAAGAGTATATTTTCTTGCTGCTTTTAATGCCCGTTGTATTAACGTACTCATAGCCAGACCTCCTAAAATACAATACATACACTAAAATTATACCATCATCTATATTGTCTTCTGACTGGTAAAATAATCAATAAGCTATAGACACCACAGTAATCATTGGCTTGCAATGAAGCAAGGGAGCGGTTCGCTACTTTTAATGGTATATGAAGCAAACTGATTTATCAGCTTGCTGTGGTGGGTGTGTAAATAGGAAAGATATGATTTTTTAGTTTTGCACTAACTTTTTCCAGCTACCAGCGTGACATTTTTCCAGTATAGTATTTGAATCGGCTTCCAGAATAGAAGGGATTTATTCAGTTTTCAGGAATTCCCTTTAATCATAGAGGAATGGTAGCGGTGCAAATTGTGTTTCGCGATATTACCGAACGTCACGGCAAAAATTAGCTGTGTGGCTTCAGATTTCTTACGAGGGACTAGCTGCACCATCACGGCCCAGAGTCATGCGCGGGCCTAACTTATCAGGGGGCCGTTAGATGATAGAGAAGCAAGTAAGTCTTACTGCCATTATGTCAGCCTACCTTCGTGCTTTCCATTCCCTGCACGATGAACCGAAAATTTTTGATGATTTTTTAGCCCATCTTATTTTACCAGAGAAGAGACAAGCACTTATCAAACAACTATTGCCGATGTTGCCCTCACAGGTAGCACATTAATTTTTGATTATTTGGATAACGACGCTTTTGATCCTAAAAAAGCAGCCCAGCGCGTACAAGGGGGAATAAGATTGGCGCAACAGGCGGGTGAACCAATGAAAACAAGCTTTGACCCTTCAACACTCGCCGAAGAAATTACACCGCTCCGTCTACGCATCAAGGAGAATTTAAGCCCGGCCGATATTGGTGAAAAGTACTTTCAGGGTCGTATGGATGGTTATTATGCCTGTGAACATGTACATCTTGTGCGGGCAGTTATCGAATAATTATATTGTAGCAATTGAATAACCACCCACTTCCGAGGGAATAGAAAGAAAATGAAAGCCGGTTATACTATAAAAAATAAATTATAAAGAGGGTACAAGATGATAGAAATAGGGAAGATGCATAAATTGCAAGTAACTGGGAAGAGTGAGATGGGGACGTATTTGAATTTTAAAAACGCCAAAGACAGGGCTGATATTTTATTGCCTAAAAATAAGGAGCCCCAGGAATTTGAAATAGGTGATGAAATAGAGGTATTTGTTTATAAAGATTCTGATGTCAAAACAGTAGCTACGCTTAAAAAACCAAAGTTGACAATGGGTGAGCTGGGCCTTTTAAGAGTAGTAGATATTACAAAATTTGGTGCTTTTTTAGATTGGGGTCTACCGAAAGACTTGTTATTGCCTTTCAGAGAACAAGAGGGTGAGATTACAAAAGGAGATTTGTGTTTGGTAGGTTTGTATATTGATGATAACGATAAAATATGTGCAACTATGCATATATATAATTTGCTAAGCACCGAATCTCCATATAAAAAGAATGATAGGGCCCGCGGAACTGTTTATAGCATAAATAAAGCTTATGGAATGTTTGTAGCTGTAGATAATACTTACCATGGATTAATTCATAACAATGAATTGTACGGAAATCATACTGTAGGTGACAATATAGAAGTAAGAGTTAAAAAGGTGAGAGATGATGGTAAGCTGGAATTAAGTTTAAGAGAAGAGGCTTACAATGAAATAGAGGGTGACGCGCAAAAGATTATGGAGCGGTTAAACTCAAGTGGTGGTACTCTTCCAATCAATGATAATAGTTCTCCTGATTATATAAAGGCAGAGTTAAACATAAGTAAACGTGCCTTTAAAAGGGCCATTGGGCGACTTTTAAAAGAAGGGGCAGTCAAAATTACAGAGGAAGGAATTGAGAGAATGTGGTAAAAAAATCTGTGAAGTTTTTCATGGTGGGGCAGTGGGCAGGGGCCATGATCGGTGTATCCACCGAAGGTTTTTGACCCTCAGGTGTTGATGGGTTTAAGTCAGATAGAAATTTTGACTTCGGGTTTAAGGCCCGAAGTTTTCTGCTTTTTATGAGGTGATGGGTAATAGTTGCATCTCTAAGTCTAAAAGATTATAATTATGGTTGCATACACAACCATTAACCTAATTAAATAATTTCAAGACTTAAGGGGGAGGGGAGGCAAATATATGCATCAATCCCAATACTTAGGCGAAGAAAAAATTCCAAAGTTGTTATTGAGGTTCTCCATACCTACTATTGCGGGAATGTTAGTAAATGCCATTTATAATGTGGTGGACAGAATTTTCATCGGCAACAGTGTAGGATCTCTTGGTATAGCCGGGATTACTATCGGTTTTCCTATAATGCTGATTACTATGGCATTTGCAATGCTAGTTGGCTTAGGGGCGACCTCTCTGATATCCATCAAAATGGGAGAGCGCAATGAAAAAGAGGCCGAATTAATCCTGGGGAACGGTATCGTTTTATTGATATTGGTTTCCGTACTTATTTCCGGAATGGGATTATTCTTTTTGGATCCCCTTTTGAAGCTCTTTGGTGCCAGTGCTGAGGTTCTTCCCTATGCCAGGGAATACATGCAAATTATCCTGCTGGGAACTATTTTCATGTCCACGGGCTTTGGAATGAGCAATTTCATCCGAGCAGAAGGAAAGCCTGTGATATCTATGTATACCATGTTGATCGGGGCAATTTTAAACATTATCTTAAACCCCATATTTATCTTTGGCTTTGGTTGGGGAATAAAGGGGGCTGCGCTGGCCACCGTCCTTTCCCGCACAGTTTCCACTGTATGGGTAGTTTATTACTTTTTAAGTGCGAGAAGTTACCTAAAAATACAAGTAAAGAATTTCAATTTACAAATGCCTTATGTATGGAAGATACTAGCTATTGGCTCCGCACCTTTCGCCATGCAGCTCTCTAACAGTCTATTAAATGTAATCATGAATAAAAGTTTAAGTGATTATGGCGGTGATGTGGCAGTTGCAGGTATAGGGGTTATAATGAGTGTTGCAGTTTTAATGCTGATGCCTGTTATCGGCATTAACCAGGGGGCCCAACCTATAATCGGGTATAATTACGGTGCGGGGCAGTTTAAGCGGGTTAAGGATACTTTAAAGCTGGCAATTTGGGCGGCAACATTAATTGTGTGTGTGGGATTTGTTATCATCCAGTTATTCCCACAGCAGATTATTTACTTATTCAATAGACAAGACCAGGCACTTTTGCAATTTGGCACGCATGCGCTTCGCATCTTCTTATTATTTTTGCCCGTTATAGGCTTCCAAATTGTGGGGGCGAATTATTTCCAGGCAGTTGGAAAACCCAAGCAAGCCATGTTTTTAAGTTTATCCAGACAAGTTCTGGTCTTAATCCCTCTAATTTTGATTCTACCTAACTTTTACGGTTTAGACGGTATATTGTATGCTGCTCCCGTATCGGATCTAACTTCTGCAATACTAACGGGGTTATTCTTATATATGGAGATAAGAAACTTGAACGAAAAAACCAAAGCTAATATGCAACCTTGCAGTGAAGGAATATAAGAAGCGGCTGTGGTAATTATCAAGTATTCGATCCAAAATACAATCGGAGTGAAAGTTTACCAATGAATAAGGAAAATTCAATTGGCCGCTGGATATCAATACTGTACAGGTATGGACAAATCTATGTCGGCAAAAGATTAAAGCCTTTCGGTATTGGAAAAGGACAATTTATGTACCTGATAAAGCTTTTTGAAAAAGACGGTCTTACCCAGGATGAGCTGTCCGAAAAGCTTAGTATGGATAAAGGGACTACGGCGCGAGCTTTATTAAAGCTTGAAGAGCAGGGGTATATTTTCCGCGAAGAAAATATACATGACAGGCGTTCCAATCAAGTTTTTTTAACTGAACAGGCGAAAAATATGAAATCTGATCTTTTTTCAGTTTTACATGACTGGACAGAAATCTTATCTCAAAATTTTAGCGAGGAAGAACGGCAACAAGTTTTGTTTTTACTGGACAGAATGTCAAATAATGCAGCAGAGTATATATGTAAAAACAGATAGGTCATTTCCTACTCGTAAATCCTCACGCTGGCTTCTTTGTTTCCGGCGCAATTCAGACAGAATGTGCAGTAGTTTTCCCTTTAGAGTACGGTATTGAAGTAACACTACTACCTTATCTTCCTATTAACCGTGTGCCAGCGCAGCGATCCTCCGCCCTTTCTCTTGCTTGCGTATCATCAACTATGAACGGGCATAATCCCCAAACAGCGTTCACAAAAAAACATACAGAAGTTACCAAGATGCCCGTAAATAGGGCTAGAGGGATTGAGTAAACATATCTCATAAGCCCCCTAAAAAACTAATATGTATCGGTAGAATAGCTTGCAGCATTAAATATATACTACGTAACAGTATCAGTAAAGGACCTACTGGGTTCAATAGTTGAGTGTCGAATGTTGAAAACCCCAATTTACAAAATGTCTTCCATCCCAATTTTTATGATGGACTAAACAAAGCTCAAAATCGCTTTCATACCAGAAATTTGATATTGTTAAATTGTCTCCTTCAGCTTGTTTTTCCACCAAATACGCTCCGAATTCTTGGGTATAGAACTCCTGAAGTTTTGTATAGAGGTTCTCAGCACCTGCTTTATTTTTAAACTCCACGGCAAACCCGTAACGGTAGAGCTTGTTATCCTCAAAGTTAAACTCCAACTCGGCCTTATAACCTAACACATTTACAGACACAGTGGCTTCCGTTAAACCTTCATCAATTTCAACTTCAGGATACCCCTCCGGTTTATTGGGGCCCACATCTGGGAATTTTTGTTTTACTTCCTGATAGGTAACCCCAAACGGCAACTCTTTGATCAACATCAACTTCTCATTGTCACTTTGAGCTGTTTGGCTGCCGCAGCCTGTTAAGAAGGTAAGGATAAACAGCAAGCCTGGTAAAAGGAACTTTCTGATCATAAAATCTCGACTCCTCTGTCTTTATAAATAAGCCATTACCACCCGCTTACCGCATAAGAAAAACCGATATAAAATCTATCTCAAAAAGGTCCAACCGCAAGGTCCACAAATCGATAATATAATAAAATTGGGTAAACTGTTGCTAAAATCCACAATATCCACGCTAAACGGTCCCTGCCTAGAAATATTGCAAATAAGGCAAGAGAATAAAAAAAGATTCCGGGGGGCAAGATGATCGTCGCGCTAGCCATTAGACGTCATTACCAACATACCAAGGATAAGGAACAACATCATTACAATTAATATTACAGAAATTACTTTATCTTCCCTTCTCATACCTATTCCCCCATACCACAATTATCCAAACCTTCACCTGTCACCTGCGGAAAAAAATAATTCCTAAGCCTTAACCTTCCTTGTGCTAACACTTCTGCTACCTTATCTTTGTCCAACCCGGTTAAACTGGCAATTTCCCAATACGAAAGCTGCCACATTTCCCGCAAGACTATAACCAGCCTCTCTATTGATTCCAGGCAAAGAAGTGCCTGCTGTATCTGCTCAGCATTAACTTCCCGGTGGTAAGAGTTGCTTCTCTTAGCCTCAAAATCTTTAAGCGGTACCGGTCCGGGATTATTCAAGAATGAAATACACAAACCACTTAGGGCAGATTGTAGAGTTAAAGTTTCTTTCTTATTAATCGCTGCGTTTATCGCTTTAATAGCAACCGTTTCAGCATTGCGGCGTTTTCCGGTTAACCTAAACGCAGTAGTATAGATGCGGTTAACTATTTGTTCAGTTGACTCTATTTTATCCAATGCCCCGCCCGGTTTGGACACGGCACTCCCCCCTCTGCTTACTATTAATAAAAGTGTGATAAGGGTGTTTTAGCTGATCAAAACAAAACACCGGCAATCAGAACCGGTGATAAAACTTTTTGCGTATGGTGTAGATTGATACTTTCTACCAGTATTAGTGTAAAAGACGAAGAAAATGTTACATATGATTTAAAAAAGATTTGAGTTTTTTATGCAGGTAAAATTGAAGGGTTGTTTTCGAAATAAAAGATTCCATTTTTCTTCAAAAAAATAGAGGAAGGCGGAAATATGTCGATAACATGGGAATGATTGGGTGATAAGTTGGAATGATCTTCAAATACCATCGCTTATACAAAGCGATCTTCACTACACTAAATAAAAACCGGTTAGAGTATTCCCCAGTATATAAAAAACTACTAAAATTATAGTTGACTTTAAAACTCGGTTTCCTTGATTATCGGTTTTTAGCCACTGGAAAAAAGATAATTTTACCTTGGCATTTTGCCTTCGATAAACTTCATAAATAAACCACGCCATTAAAAAAAGAGGCGCAAATTGCCCCAACGCTGTGGAAACTGAATTTGTTAAAGCCTGAATTAGATTCATGGAAAAGAACTATCTCCTTTGATTAGTTCGATGATTGAATTTAATTATATTGCTTATTCCTTTATCGTTTAAGGGGGAATCTTTGTCGAATTTTCTGAAGGTAAATTTTAAAGGCCACTGAGGGCTCAAAAAGGGCATGATAGGGAGGGCAGAGAGGATTTTGTGGTTGAGCTTAGTAAATTAAAAGCATAAGGATTGTTCAACGTTATCATCTTAGCTTACAATTACAAGACTCTTATTTCCCCAATTGCCTGCCTTAAGAAACGGTCGGCAGCTTTTTTTATTTTTGCCGAAAAAAATTTTAAAAGACTGTAACATCCTTTACCTTTTGGACACTGGAATAAGTAGGACGTGTTAAGATGACTAAGAACACTATTGATAAACTATACCGCCGGCACAGGGCATCAATATTCAGGTATTTTTACCGGATGGGTGGCAATTATCACCTGGCGGAAGAGCTAACCCAGGAAACCTTTTACCAGGCTGCGCTCTCTCTGGATGGTTTCCGAGGAGAATCTGCCCTTTCCACCTGGTTATTCCGCATCGCTTTTTATGTTTATGCGGGATACTTGCGCAGCAACCGCGAAAGCTGTTCCCTGGAGTGGGAGGTACCCGATACCAATAGTGCGGGAGACCCGGCCCGGGCCGCTGAAAACGCGGAGAATATACGCCTGGTTGGGAATGCTCTGCAAAAGCTGCCGGTTAGATACCGGGCGGCAATATTGCTGCGGGAAATAGAGGGACTTACTTTCGAGGAACTGGGCGCCGTGCTTGACGTGTCTCCCTCTACGGCACGGGTAATCCTTTTTCGCGCCAAGAAAAGGTTTCGGAGTCTTTTTAATCAACTAACTGAGGGTGATAGCAGTGACTGATAAGGAATGCCAAATAATTCGTGATCTTCTGCCGATATATGCTGACGGGGAGGTCGGAGGGGCCACCGGAGAGTTTGTGGAGCAGCACCTGAAGCAGTGCGCCGGTTGCCTGGAATTGCTTGAAGTATATCAGGAGCCTATTTTTCCTGCTGCAGCCGATACTGAAAATACTTTTACAAAAAAGACCGGCTTTGCCGGTAGGTTCCGCCGGGTGGCAGCGCTGGCAGTTGTAATTCTCCTTTTTGCTGCCACAGCCATAGCCTGGGCCTCTTATAACGCGGGTAAAAACCTGGCCTTAAGGGATCCTTCCTTTCAGCAGGCCCAAAAAATGGATCTATTCACCGAGGTGAATAAGAGTAAAAATCTGGGCCCGTACGTGGTTACTGTTAACCGGGTTCTACTGGATACGGCCCGCACCACGGTATTCTACCAGGTGGACCCGGCAATGAAAGGCGAGGGTTTTTTAGAAGTTAGCATGACCGACGACAAAGGAGTAAACTACCAGCCCCGGGGTGGCCGGGGCTTACACAGCAAAAATTTTGTATACGATCTGGAGCCGGTTAATTTGAATGCTGAAAACATTACCCTTACCTTTAATACCAAAAGCATGCCGGTGGAAGCGCGTTTTACGATACCGGTTGACCCCACACTGGTGGCACAAAATACCCGTGAGCTGTACCCGAATCTTACAACACAGACCGGACCCGTAGAGCTGAGCATAGACCGGGCCGTGCTGGGTCTTTCAGAGAGCATTTTCTTTTTCCGCGCCCGCTGGTCCCTGGAGCCTGAGATTGCAGGAGTTGGTGTCGGTACAGCGCCTCCCATGTATACGGAAATGGGGCCCAACGGGCCTAACAGCGCTGCAACCCGCATAAGCCGCCCGCTTCCCGCCCCGGGAATCAAGGGTGCTAACACCGGGATGCCGGGGCCATGGGCCCGGATGGTGGATATAACCAACGGGAAAAAGGTAAAGCTTAGGGAAACTCGCATCTCAACCGATATTATAACCGGCGGCATAGACGGGGCCTTTCACTTTAATGCGGTGGACCCATCGGTCCGTGATCTGGAACTCACATCGCCGATACTTTACATATACCGTTTCCCGGCACAAGAGCAAGTCATGGAAATGGAAATCCCGCGAGAAGGGGAGATGAAGGTTAACAATCTATTCAAGTGGGGGCCGCTTTCCTACACACTGGAAAAGGTTGCCCTGGAAGATGAAAAATTAGCTTTCTATCTTAAATACAGCGATACCGGTGATAAGCCGTCAGATTACTACCGGCCGGACTTTAGATTAAGGGCGGGCAAATTTTGGAGAAAGGGCCCGGTATTAGAGCACCAGGACGGGTCCCGGGTAAAGGTTACATTTCACTCACTGCCTGATACAGAAGAAACAGCTTTAAAGTTGCGCAGCGTGGGGGAAAAACTGGAGCGGGTAAAGTTTAAAATACCCGCTGCAGGTAATTAAATAATAATAATTCCAATTTTCCTCTTTTGTTTTATCGTAAGGTACGCTATTGGTTTAGCATTGTTTGATATACAGAATCCAAACTACTTTAAAGGCGTAATTTATGGCGGTCATGATTAATTCACGATGTTTTATGCTGTATGACTTTTATCTAATTTCTAAGACTCCCACTTCTATAAGTGGGAGTTTGCATTGCAGGTGTACCCGTGCAACTCAAGGACGGTTTCGCCTCCGTAGGTGCTGCTAAAAAAAACTTCACTTCCTTAGGGCCGCCTTGCCCCAGTCTGCTACAAGTCCATCTGTTTTGGTTGACTTACGTTCGCCCTGAGCTCTTTGGTAAGCGATTTTGCGAATAATATCCCCGATAAAATGCTTAGTGCTATATGACAATCATATGACTGCATTATTTTTATAAAAATACTAAATGGGGTTGTGAACGACCTCAGACCATACCACATGTACCATTGCATGGGAGGTACTAAGCTAATAGCAAGAAGCCCGATGCTAGTAATTAACAATAGTTTGTTTAAATGAATTTTAATTTTTCCCTGAAGGGCTTTCCATGACTTTTTCCATTCTATCAAGATACCTAATAAGAAATAAAGAAAGAAATAAACCAGGCTTTGGGTTAAATATTCTTCTTCGTTCATCCTTTTGGCCGATATTTGAATTTGCTCATGCACCCAAGCTGTTGTTGCCAGCAAGCCCAAACCCGCTACCGTAATTATTAGAATGGACAGTAATTTTTTTCTATCCATATTACCCCTCCCTAAATATTGTCACAGGGCTAAGCAGCCAATCATTTTCCTTATCTACTAGTGTTTTAAACTCAGGAATTGTTACAGTATTTTTTGATTATTCGGTAAATCAGCCCCCAATTTCCTTATCATCTTTTATCATTATTGTAATAGTGCCCCGAAAAAGGGTCACGCCATTTATGGTCCCAGATCCTATAGACGACTTTGACGTCTATAATTACCAATATTCAGGGTGGACTTGGAGAACAGCCTTAAATTATTCGTCAAACAATGTAGCTTTCTTTGAAAAAAGGATAAGAGTACCTCTGGATCATAAAGAATTCCATGCAGAGTTTTTTTCTACCAGACTGCTTGAAACTATACCGTCCAGATGGTATAGTAAGTTAAAAATGTGGTAACGGGGAGAGAAAATTGATTAGGAAATCAAAACGAGTAACTATCCTTCACGCAGCTGCCCGGATTATCCAAAACAAAGGTATATTTAATTTAACTCTTGATGCCGTTGCAGAGGAAGCAGGGGTTAGCAAGGGAGGTTTACTGTATCACTTTCCTTCCAAAGAAGCTTTGGTTTCCGGTATGGTCCACCATTTAATTCAACAATACGTTGATCGCATAGAGGACAGCGCAAGCAAAGATAAACACCACAAGGGCAAGTGGACCCGGGCATTTATGCAGGAAACGTTTTACCAGGTCCAGACTAATAAAGACATGGAGGCCAGTTTATTGGCTGCTGTGGCCGTAAACCCCAGCTTGTTGGAACCTATTCAGAAAGCATATCATGAGTGGCAGGAGCAGATCGAAAATGATGGGCTGGACCCGGTTGATGCCACCATATTGCGTTTAGCACTTGATGGTTTGTGGTTTTCAGCATTATTTAACCTGGCACCGTTGGATAATAATTTTAAGGAACAAATTTTGAACGCTTTAATTGAGAAAACAAAGTAAACTCGTTTCAGCCAAACTTAACATCGAGGCTAAAGCATTAAAAACTGATGAAAAATAAAGAGGTAGTTCATGTTAAAACAATTAATAATCGTCGCACTGCTGTCTATGACTCCCTGGGGCGAATGGGCCGTGGCAATTCCTGCCGGCCTTTTAATGGATCTGCCTTTTTTTCCCATATTGATTGTTGCTTTTGTCGGTAATTTGTTGCCTGTGCTCTTGATCTGTGTTTTGTGGCAAAAATTCAAAAATCGGTTAACTGACTGGCAGCGAAAAAGGCAGCATAAAACTCAAAGTATTTATAAACGTTACGGTGTTTTAGGCCTTATTTTTATTGCACCTGTTTCCGTAGGAGTATACCTTTCTTCAGTCACGGCCCTCTTAACCGGCATTTCGGCCCGGAGGACCATTTTCTTGCACATATATTGCCTGGCCTTTTGGGGAGCAGTTATTAGTATCCTGTATCTATTGGGACTAAAAGCCTGGGGTTTTTTAGCCTTTTAAAACAAGGCAAATGACGACTGTTAAGACCACAGCCGTCATGAGGTATAGCTATCTTTGACACCCCAAGTGTGAAACTCTCGCGGGTAACGAGCGGCCCAGGGTTTCTTCCAGCAAGCGCGTGCAGCAGACAATGCCCTCCAGGTCGATGGATGTTCTTATACCCATGCTGTGCAGCATGAAAATAAGATCTTCTGTAGGGACGTTGCCCGTAGCGCCGGGTATGGCCGGGCACCCCCCAATACCGCCCACGGAACTCTCCAGTATAGTTACCCCAGCCTGGATGCCCGTGATGATATTGGCCAACCCCAGGCCCCTGGTATCGTGAAAGTGCAGGGCCCAGGTAACTTCCGGGTAATCGGCGGCAAGCTCTTTGACCAAGGTGTATACCTGCCGTGGATGCCCCAGTCCGGCGGTGTCCGCTAGAGTTATCTCTCTTATGCCCGCTTCCAGCATGCCTTCTACCACAACACTTACCTGCCCGCTGTCAATCTTGCCCTGGTCGGGGCAGCCAAAGGCCGTAGCTACGGCCCCCCTGACCCCGGTTCCGCCACCGGAAGCCAGAGGGCTGATTTCTTTTAGGGCTTGCAAAGATCGGCTGACGGACATCTTCACGTTGGCCCGGTTATGAGCTTCGCTGGCGGAGACAACCACCATCACTTCCCGAACACCGGTTTCTAAAGCTCTCTGTATACCCCTTACATTTCCCACCAGGGCACTGAGCACAACCCCGTTCGGGATATCCCCGATACCTTCCAGAATCACTTCGGCATCACTCAATTGGGGTATGGCCCGGGGGTGAACAAAAGAGGTGGCCTCAATGGCGCTGACCCCAGCCCTTATTAGCGCCCTTAGCAGTTTTATTTTTGTCTGGCTGGGAACAAATCTGTCCTCATTCTGTAACCCGTCTCTGAGGCCAACTTCTCTAATTTTTACATAGTCAGGCCACTGCACTTTCTCACCCCTTAAAAACTGTTCTGAAGAGTTGGCTAATTCTGCAACTCAGGAATATCTTTATAGTAATCCAGCGCCTGTGGGTTGGCAAGCGCGTCCTTGTTCAAAACGGGTTGGTTGTGTATCACATTTCTCACGGCTAGTTCCACCTTCTTGCCGTTTATGGTATAAGGAATGTCCTTTACGCTGATAATTTTGGCCGGCATGTGGCGTGGGGTGGCGTTTTCCCTAATGGCCTTTTTGATTTTCATGCTAAATTCACTGGTTAACTCCTGCCCTTCGGCCAGCCTGACAAATAGAATCACCCGCACGTCGTTGTCCCAATCCTGGCCCACCACCAGGCTGTCCAGGATCTCGGGCAGCGTCTCCACCTGGCGGTAAATTTCGGCTGTACCTATCCGCACACCGCCCGGGTTGAGGGTGGCGTCGGAACGCCCGTAGATGATTACACCGCCCGTTTCAGTGATTTCGATATAGTCCCCGTGATGCCACACGTTGGGGTAAACATTGAAATAGGCGTTCTTAAACTTCTGCTGCTCCGGATCGTTCCAGAACCCTATGGGCATAGAGGGGAACGGCTCCGTGCACACCAGTTCGCCTTTCTGGCTGGTTACCGGTTTTCCTTCGGGGCTAAAGGACTCAACCTTCATACCCAGTCCCCGGCACTGCAGTTCCCCGGCGTAGACCGGCCCCACGGGGTTGCCCAGGACAAAACAGGAAATGATGTCCGTGCCGCCCGAAATGGAGGAAAGGCATAGGTCCTGCTTAACCTCCCGGTATACGTACTCGAAAGTTTCCGCAGAAAGGGGAGAGCCCGTGGAAAGAATGGCCTTCAGGTGGTCCAAGGCATACTCCCGCCCAGGTTTAAAGCCTTCCTTTTCTATGGAAGCCAGATACTTGGCGCTGGTCCCGAAAACGGTTACCTTTTCATCCTGGGCCAGCTTAAACAGCGCACCGGGCCCAGGATAGAAGGGCGAGCCGTCGAAAAGCGTGAGGGTGGCCCCCACGGCCAGGGCACTCACCAGCCAGTTCCACATCATCCAGCCGCAGGTGGTGTAGTAAAAGATGTTGTCCTTTCTGGTTATGTCGGTATGCAGGATGTGTTCCTTAAGATGCTGGATCAGGGTGCCGCCGGCCCCGTGCACGATACATTTGGGCACTCCGGTGGTGCCGGAGGAGTACATGATATAAAGTGGATGATCGAAGGGTAATTGTTCGAATTCTATTTCCAGGCCGGATTCCTGCGCCAGGAAATCCTGGAAATACATCGCGTTAGGTACTTCGCTAATATCGGGCTTTTCTTCCGTATAAGGGACCACCACTACCTTTTCGATGGACGGGATATCTTTTAAAAACCCGGCGATGCGCCCCAGAGAGTCAAAAGTCTTGCCGTTATAGAAATAGCCGTTGGCGGTGAAAAGCACCCGGGGTTCAATTTGCCCGAATCGATCCAACACCCCTTTGAGGCCGAAGTCCGGGGAGCATGAGGACCAGATGGCGCCGATGCTGGTGGTAGCCAGCATGGCGATAATAGTTTCCATCATATTAGGCATGAAGCCGGCCACCCGGTCTCCACTTGTAATGCCCATGTCACGCAGAGAGCGGGCCAAGCGGGCCACCCTGTCGTAAAGCTCATTATAGGATATCCGTACAGGGTCCTGCATCTCACTTTTAAAAATTATGGCGGTGCGGTCGTCCCGGTAGCGCAGCAGGTTCTGAGCGAAATTCAGTTTGGCCCCCGTAAACCACCTGGCGCCGAGCATATCATCCAAGTTTTCTACGACGGTGTCATAGTCTCGGGAAGCCCTGATGTCACCGAATTCCCACATGGCCGCCCAGAAGTCGGGGATACTGGTGACGGACCACTGGTACAGGTCTGTATAAGTTTTGAGCTCCAACCCGAATTTTTCATTAACAAAATTGATAAATTTAGTCATGTTGGCTTTTTCTTTATGCTGGTCAGACGGCTCCCAAAGTAGCTTTTTCATGAATTATATACCTCCTTATGATGACTGGTTAAAATCCTGTGGGCTCCTTGGGAATACGTCCGGTCTTAATGCATTCACTGCGCAGCCGGCGCCCAACGATCTTTTCCATCATCTGCCCAATTTCCAGCACTCTGTCCACGTCCAGCCCGGTGTCGATACCCATTTCGTCCATCATCACCACCATGTCCTCGGTGGAAGTAAGGCCAACAATGTTGGGATCCTGGTAGTAGTAGGCACCCGTGCCGGACACAGGACATCCGTCCACGAAGTTGCTGGGCTGTCCGCCGAGACCACCTATGGTGCTTTCATAGTGGGTTATCCCGGCCTGCAGAGCCGCCAGAACGTTGGCCAGGCCCCAGCCCCGGGTAACATGGAAATGGGCCACGTGTAGTTCTGGGTTAGGTAGGGCGTCCATAATCATGGAAAAATATTCGTAAACCTTGTCCGGAGGCGCTGAGCCGTCGTGGTCTGCGTGTTCAATGTCGTCGGCACCGATATCCAGGTAGTGTTTGGTGAATTCCACTGCCTTTTGCAGTTCGGTGGGGCCCTCGATGGGGCAGCCCCAGATGGTACTCACCGTGCCGCAGACCTTTATTCCGGCGTCATGGGCCTTTTTAATGCAGCGCTCGCTTTCGGCCCAATATTCCTTATGGTTGAGCCCGGAGTTTTTAAACATGTGCGAGGGCGAGGTGGATACCATCATTAAGATACGGTCGGGGCCGTAGCCCTCCTTTTTGGCCTCAATGGCCCTGTCTACCGCCCTTTCCCGGATGGTAATGGCGGTCATTTCCACGTCGTCCAGTTTATCCTTGACCCGCTTGCTGGCGCGGATAGCTTTGAAGAGTTCGTCGGCATCGGCGAACTGGGGCATCCCCCTGGGGTTGCCAAAGTTGGAAACCTCGATGCGCTTAAACCCTGCCAGGATTAGCTCTTCCAGACACCAGAGCTTAGCCCGGGTGGGGATGAATTTTTCTTCGTGCTGAAAGCCGTCCCGCACGGTGATGTCTCCAATGACCACTTTCTTGGGGTAATTCAGTGTGAACAAGCTATTCGCCTCCTTTAATTGAGTAATCTACTAACAATGCACTAAGGGAATAAATTTTCAAAATACCGGATTCTTCCTGAAAGGATCACTAAAGGGTCACTTTTCTTCTATCTAGCCCGGTAAACCGGCTTGCGTTTCTCGTTAAATGCCCGTAGCCCCTCGTCCCTGTCCTCCGTGGCCAAGCAGACGTTATAGCACTCGGCCTCCAGGGCCAGAGCGGTATTCAATTCCAGTTCCACTCCCAGGTTGATAGAGCGCTTGGCCTGCTGCAGGGCAATGGGACCATTTTTGGTAATCTCCCGCATCGTTTCCATGGTTTTTTCCATCAGTTTTTCCGGGAGTGCCACGTGGTTAACCAGACCCAGCCGGTAGGCTTCCTGGGCTGCAATTTTTCGGCCGGTGAAAATCAATTCCTTGGCGCAGGCACGGCCGATCACTCGCGGCAGCAGCTGAGTACCCCCGCCTCCCGGGATGATGGCCAATCCCACTTCAGGCAGGCCGAAGGTCGCTTTTTCGGAAGCCACTATAAAGTCACAGCAGAGAGCGAACTCGCACCCGCCGCCCAGGGCGAACCCGTTAACAGCCGCTACCAGCGGCTTGGGAAACTGGGCCACGGCGGTAAAAGTTTTGACGAAAAGCGCCCGCTGTTTTTTCATTTCATCATGGTTCATGGTTTTTCTTTCTTTGAGGTCCGCGCCCACACAGAAGGCCCTGTCGCCCGCTGCAGTAAAGACCACTGCGAATACCTCATTATCCAGTTCCAGCTCCTCAAGCGCTACCAGCAGTTCCCGGGCGGTCTGGGTACTAAGGGCATTCATGGCCTGAGGCCGGTTTATTTTTATTATAGCGATGTGTTCTTGCCGGGCTATTTCGATGTTTTCATACTGCAAGGGGATCACTTCCTTCATTTTTTCAAACTAAACCGGGTAAACCGGGTGCTTGCGCTCGGCGAATCTAGCGTCCTTTGATTCATAGAGCTTGAAGCGGCTGATCAATTCCTGGCGCAGGGATTTCCCACTGACAATATGATCGATAACCAGTTCCGAGGCCAGCTTATAGATGTCAATGTTTTGCATATATTCTTCGCGTTTCCGTTTTATAAACTCAGGTCTTTCTTCCGGCGGTAGGGCATTGATCTTGTTCTCGTACACAGCATTAACTGCCGCCTCCGGGCCCATGACCGCTATTTGCGCGGTGGGAAGAGCCATACAGCAGTCGGGCTCGAAGGAGGGACCGCACATGGCGTATAGACCAGCCCCGTATGCCTTGCGTACTACCACGGAAATTTTGGGCACCGTGGCCTCGGACATGGCTGAAATCATTTTGGCCCCGTGACGGATGATACCTTGACGCTCCACGTCGGAGCCGATCATAAAGCCGGGGACGTCCATCAAGAACAACAGGGGAATGTTGAAGGCATCACACAAGTTAATGAAACGGGTCGATTTGTCCGCGGAGTCCACGAAAAGGACGCCGCCCTTTGTCCTGGACTGGTTGGCCAGGATGCCCACCGTCCGGCCGTCAATGCGACACATTCCGGTAATCAGTTCCCTGGCGAAAAGCTTTTTGATTTCAAACCAGCTTCCCGCGTCTATGATTCGATCAATTAGTTCGTACATGTCGAAAGGCTCATTCGGGCGCCCGGGGATGATATCTTCTATCGCCCGGCCGGCGTACGGCTTTTGGCCAATAACCCTTGGGGGAGTGCCCCGCCAGTTCTGGGGAAAATAACCCAAATAGGTGCGGCAGGCCTGAATGGCTTCTTCTTCGCTTTTGGCCAGCAAGTCACCGCAACCACTGACGCTGCAGTGCATAAGTGCCCCGCCCATTTCTTCCAGGCTAACTTTTTCGCTGATCACCATCTGGGCCATACGCGGAGAACCCAGGTACATACTGGCGTTTTTATCCACCATAAAAACCACATCGCAAAAGGCAGGGATATAAGCGCCGCCGGCGGCGGAAGGACCGAAAAGCAAGCAGACCTGGGGAATCATACCGGACATTTTAACCTGGTTGTAAAAAATTCTTCCGGCTCCCCGCCGGCCCGGAAACATTTCCACCTGGTCGGTGATCCTGGCCCCGGCCGAGTCCACCAAGTAGAGCATGGGGACTTTCATATCTATGGCTATCTCCTGGATGCGGATAATTTTCTCCACCGTGCGCCAGCCCCATGAGCCGGCTTTAATGGTAGAGTCGTTAGCCATAACACAAACAGTACGCCCGTTAATTCTACCGGTGCAGGTGATTACCCCGTCCGCGGGAAGGTCTCCGGCCAGGTTATTGGCCCAAAACCCGTCCTCGCTGTAAAAACTGTCAGGGTCCAGCAGCATTTTCACCCGGTCCCGGGCAAACATCTTGCCCTTCTTGGTGTTGCTCTCATGGTACTTGGGTTGCCCGCCTTTATTTATCTGTTCCACCTTTTCGCTTAGTTCTTCTTCCATGGTTTTCAGGTTAGTTTCGTTCATGCTGTTCATCTCCTTGTCGTTAAGTTCCATGCGTCTTTATTTTTTGCATCGATTTATCTTTTCAGCTTTTCCATAGCCTGTTCGCGTAGACGGAATTTTTGAATTTTACCGCTGGCGGTACTAGGGTATTCATCAATAAAGAAGAAAAATGCAGGTATTTTGAAGCGGGAAATCTGGTTATCGCAAAATTCCTTCAATTCTTCCTCCGTAGCGGAGGTACCCTCCTTTAGCTGAATGAATGCTGCAACCTCTTCACCGTACTTCTCACTAGGCAAACCTACAACCTGGACGTCCTTAATCTTGGGGTGGGTGTACAGGAACTCCTCAATTTCGCGCGGATAAATGTTTTCACCGCCGCGGATGATCATATCTTTGAGGCGCCCGGTGATCTTGCAGTAGCCGTTATCATCCATAATTGCCAGGTCGCCGGTATGCAGCCAGTTATCCTTATCTATGGCCGACTCTGTAGCTTCGGGCATATTGTAGTATCCCTTCATTACGTGGTAACCCCTGGTACATAACTCTCCCTGTATCCCCGATGATACTTCCCCGCCTGTATCAGGATTGACTATTTTCACCTCCACATTCGGCAGCGCCCTACCCACGCTGCTCACTCGTAGTTCAATGGGATCATCTGTCCTGGTCATGGTGATGCCGGGGGAAGCTTCCGTTTGACCGTAAGTAATACATATCTCGCTGGCACCCATGGTATTTACAACCGCTTTCATCACTTCAGTGGGGCAAGGTGCCCCGGCCATAACACCGGTTCGCAGGAAGGCAGTATCGTATTTTTTATTTTTCATGGCCTCCAGCTCAGCTATAAACATGGTAGGAACTCCGTGAACGGCAGTACACTTTTCACTCTCAATAGTTTCCAGCACTTTAACCGGGTCAAATTTCTCCACCGGAACCATTGCAGCCCCTGTAACAGCACAAACTAAAGTACCAATCACACAACCAAAACAATGGAAGAATGGTACAGGTATACATAAACGATCTGCAGACGAAAAATTCATGCATTCTGCCATACTTACTGCATTACCGATCAAATTTATATGAGTAAGCATAACCCCTTTGGGAAAACCTGTAGTCCCTGATGTATATTGCATATTCACCACATCACCAGGCTTACAGGTTTCTTGCCTTTCTTCCAACTCTTGATCACTTACCTGGTCAGCCATAGCCATGATATCAGTCCAGTTAAGCATTCCCGGGTATTTTTCCTCACCTATATAAATTACGTTTTTCAAATTGGGCAATTTTTTGGAATTCAGATCACCCGGCTTACAATGGTTCAGTTCCGGGCACAGCTCATACATAATTTTTACATACTCATCCGAATCTCTAACACCACCAACCAATATAATGGTGGTAGAATCTGATTGATTGAGCAGGTATTCAAGCTCAAAGGATCGGTAGTTGGTGTTCACCGTAACAAGGATGGCTCCCATCTTCCCGCTGGCAAACTGGGTGATTACCCATTCCGGTACGTTATTGGCCCATATCGCTATATTTTCGCCCTTATTAATTCCCAGGCGCATCAAGCCTTTTGCCGCCTGATTACAGATGTCCCTGAACTGCCGGTAGTTGTATCTTATGTTGCGGAAGGGGTAAACCAGTGCATCGTTCTCGGGGTAGCGCTGCGCCATCTCATCAATAAGCTCTCCCATCGTAATCTTGCCGATTTTAATTGACATAATTTTGCCTCCTTATTAATGTATAACAAAAACATTTTTTAATGGTTCCTTTATAGACAGCCTATAACGGCTAATTAATTATAAAGTTCCTACTGTATCCTACCTGCACTCAGGACCCAGTAATTGACGGGCAATTACCATGCGCTGTATCTCCGATGTACCTTCACCGATTTCGCAAAGCTTGACATCCCTCAGGTAGCGCTCCACAGGGAACTCCTTCATATAACCGTACCCACCATGAATCTGAATGGCCTCCAGCGCAGCTTTGGTTGCTATTTCGGAAGCGAACAACTTGGCAATGGCGGCTTCCCTGGTGTACGGCAGGTCGTGGTCCTTAAGCCAGGCCGCCTTCAGGTACATCAGCCGGGCCAGTTCTATATGCGTGGCCATGTCAGCCAGCTTAAACTGGATAGCCTGGAATTTACCGATGGGCTGCCCGAACTGATTCCTCTCCTGCGCATACCTTAGAGCGGCATCCAGGCAGGCCTGGGCAATGCCCACGGACATTGCCGCAATCCCAATTCTCCCGCCATCAAGCACTACTAAGAACTGCTTAAAGCCTTCCCCCCTTATGCCGACAAGGTTCTCCTTGGGAACCCGCACGTTATCAAAGAATAATTCCGTGGTATTGGAGCCGTGCAGCCCCAATTTTTCATAATTAGCATTCACGGTAAATCCGGGGGCGTCCGTGGGTACTATGATGGCACTAATCCCGTTGGTACCTTTTTCCTTGTCGGTTACGGCTGTGGTAGTTACGAAGCGGGCAAAAGTGGCATTAGTAATAAAACACTTGGTGCCGTTGATGACCCATTCGTCACCGTCCAGGACCGCGGTAGTCTGGGTACCGCCCGCATCGGAGCCAGCGTTGGGTTCGGTAAGACCGAATGATCCCATGCACTCGCCCTGGGCCAGCGGGGTCAAATACTTTTTCTTCTGCTCTTCGGTGCCAAAGAGATAGATGGGCATACATCCCAGTGAAATGTGAGCCTCATAAGTAAGCCCGGTAGAGCCGCAAGCTCGGGATATTTCTTCCAGCGCCAAACTGTAACTGATGTAGTCGGCGCCCGCACCGCCATATTCTTCCGGGAAAGGCAATCCCATCAGGTCCATCTCGGCCAGTTTTTTCACTATGTCCAGGGGGAATTCCCCTGTCCTGTCAATTTCCACCGCACGCGGGACAATTTCATTCTGGGCAAAATCCCGCACCACATCCCTTATCATCTGCTGATCCTTAGTTAAATTGAAATCCATAAGCAGACACTCCTTTTTTTAGAGGCCATGGGGCTGGTCCTCACGCTTTAATTTTGAATATTGCTTCTTTTCAAATAATTTTAATGCCACTCGTAAAGGTTATGAATAATGAATAACAAGTTTCGTGCCAGTACCAGCCACCCGTATTTAGTAGATTATATTAGTTTGTTAACCAGATAAATAGTGCGCAATTGATTACATTTGTGCTAAAATAAACTCAATTGTGAATATTACGAAAATTAATATAGGAGGTATACAACAATGGACAATGCCGGAACCATCTGTAACAACCTAACGGTTTTCCTAAAACCTGAGGATACCTTGCAGGAGGCCATTGTTAGCTTTTCCCGGGCACGCTTGGATGCGATCCCTGTTGTCAGCGAGGAAAATGAAGTGTTGGGAGTGATGACAAAGCATAACCTTTATAAAGCACTGTTAAATAAATTATCCATGGATACACCGCTGGCCGATCTGTACACCCGCCCGGCCATATGTGTAGGAGAGGAAGACCCCTTTGAAAAAGTATACATGACCATAGTTAGAAAGAGAATTGGCCAAGTTGTGGTTACCAAACCGGAACATAAGCCGGTAGGCATGGTCACAAAACTGAATTTGATAGATAAATTACACAACCGGAGTGAAAGGATGGCCGGAGAACTGGCATCTCTCCTGGACGCTCTAGAAAACGGCGTACTGGCTATTAACCGCCGAAAAATAATCACGGTCCTTAACCCGGCGGCGGAAAAAATGCTGGGCGTCGAATCAAAAAATATGCTGGGACGGGAAATTACCACCGTTCTTCCGGAAATCAAATTGAGTGACATATTGTTTACAGGCACTGTGAAAAATTGCAAAACGATTGCCGGCTCTCCCGGGGTGGTTGCCAAATATTTACCTGTATTTAGGCATGGCATTATCAACGGGGCAATTGCAGTATTGCATGATTTGAGAGAGTACGAGCAGGTGGCGCAGGAACTGGAAAGTGTAAAAAAACTTCAGCAAACTTTTGCCACGGTATTGGAAATGGCTTATGACGGCCTGCTGGTAATAGACCAAAACGGAACTATTACCACGGCCAACCGTTCTATTTTGGAATTCCTGCAATTGAGGCAGAAAGACCTGCTGGGAAAAAAGGTACAGTCAATAATGCCGGAATTGGAACTGGAGGAGATAATCCATACCGGCCTTAGGGACCAGGGGGACGTGCGGATTATTAGAGGGATAAGGTGTATCGTTACCAGGTTGCCCATGATCAACGACGGCAAAGTTATGGGCGCCGTGGCCAAAGTAACTTTTCGCGACCTGCACCGCCTGACGGATCTAGTCAATCGATTGGAAAAGCTGGAGAACCAGATTTCTTTCTACCGCGATGAGCTGTCCCGGGTTTCCCATCATGATTTACGACTGGACGATATTGTGGGGGACAGTCCCGTGATCCAGCAAGTTAAAAATATGTGCCGCCTGGCTGCCCAGAGCATCTCCACAGTTTTGCTGATCGGGGAAAGCGGCACCGGCAAGGGAATTTTTGCCAGCGCAATTCATAATGAGTCCGGGCGCCCGGGTCCTTTTATTAAGGTCAACTGCGCGGCTTTACCCGAGAACCTTCTTGAATCTGAGTTTTTTGGATACGAGGCGGGAGCCTTCACCGGAGCCCGCAAGGGTGGCAAACCGGGAAAGTTTGAACTCGCAGACGGTGGCACACTGCTTTTGGACGAAATAGGCGACATGTCGCCGAGCCTACAGGCCAAAATTTTACGGGTACTACAGGAACGTGAGTTTGAAAGGGTCGGAGGCACTAAGACAATAAGTGTCAACGTAAGGGTCATTGCGGCTACCAACCGGGACCTGGAGCAGTTGATAACAGAAGGAAAATTTCGGGAAGACCTGTATTACCGGCTGAATGTGATTACCGTCAGCATCCCTCCCTTACGTGAACGAGTAGATGACCTGCCCTCCCTGTCATCTTACTTTATAATGAAATACAACGAAATTTTGGACGCCAAGGTTACAGGCCTAGACTCGGAGACTATGAAGCTTTTCATGCAACACCACTGGCGGGGTAACGTCAGGGAATTGGAGAATGTAATCGAGCGGGCATTAAATATTACCCAGGAGGGAAAAATCATATCAATGCACCTTCCCCAATACCTGCAAAATCCTTCCGGTGTAAAACCCGTAAAGCCGCAGGTAACGGGGACAGATCAAATAGACTTGTTTTCTACCGTGGCCAGTGCGGAGAAGGAGATGATATTGCGGGCCATTGAAAAGGCGGAAGGAAACCGGACCAAGGCCGCCCAATTGCTCAGCATCAGCCGAACCTGTCTTTATAAAAAGCTCAGGCAGCACAATATCCAATATAAAAGATGACCCCAGTAAAGCACAGGCTCAACTCATCTCAGATGGTAGGCCCTGACCGTGATACAAAACGTTTAATGATTCCAGACAAGTCTGCAAAAAATGTATAAACAACAGGAATAGCCACCATAGTCAGCAGCGTGGAAGCAAGTATCCCCCCGATCACCGCCGTGGCCAGCGGGGAAAAGCGCTCCGAACCCAGTGACAGCTCCAAGGCCAGGGGCAGCATCCCGGCCACATCAGAAAGGGCAGTCATCATAATAGGACGATAGCGCGCGGATACCGCCTCAACAATAGCTTGCTTGCGGCTTAAGCCTTCCTTCACACCGTTAATGATATAGTCAATTAATAAAATGGAGTTATTTACTACAGTTCCTGCCAGAAGAATCAATCCCAAGAGTACCGCCATGGATATGGACTTACCAGCAAAAAGAAGGGCCAGTGCCACTCCGGCCAGCACAAGGGGAATGGATGTCATTATGGTAAAGGGATGAAGGAAAGATTTAAATTGCAGCATCAGCACCAGATAAACCCCTATAACAGCCACCATTAAGGAAAAGAAGAGATCCTTTTGGGAAGCTTTTAAATCCGACTGCTCGCCAACAATCTCAAGGTTATATCCCTCAGGTAAAGGCAATTTATTTAAATTATGTGTAATATCATCCATTACATGGCTAAAAGGGCGGGAATAAGTATAGCCCAGAACATCAATGGTACGCTGCATATCTTCACGAGTAACAAGGTCCGGCCCGGAGCTGCTTTCCAGTTTAGCTACTTGTTTAAGCGGAACTTGCACGCCCAGAGGTGAGGAAAGCCTCAACTGTCGCAGGTCTTCCAGGGATTGGCGGTGTTCCTCACGGTATCGTACTTTGATGTTAACATCTTCGTTCTTTAATTCCGAAGCCGCAGCACCTTCCATACCTGTAAATACCTGCTGCATTATGTCCGCCGGGGTAAGACCCAGCTGCATGGCCCGCTCTTCATCAATATCTATTTTTATTTCCGGGCTGTTTAACAACCAGCTTTTATAAAGGTTAACGGCACCCGGCACATCCCCAATATTCGCCACTACTTGATCAGCCAAATGATTTAATATTTTGGGGTCACCACCCGTTATTTGAATGTCAATAGGGGCGGCGGTGGTAGATACCGCAGTGCTTCCAGTTTCCTTAACTATAAAGTTCTCAACACCCGGAATCCTGGCGATTTGCCCCCTCAGGCGTTCTTCGATCTCCCATATGCTTTCTTGCCGCTCTTTTCTGGAGGTGAGAGTGGCAGAAATGAAGGCTTGGTTGGTGCCCATGGCACCCGATTCCCCCAGATAAGAACTGTCCATTTCATATCCCAATCGGGTATTGTAAGAGACCACATGTGGCTCTTTATTTAATATCGATTCTATTTTGCCGGCGGTGATCGCCGTTTCTTGGAGGGACGTCCCGGGCGGAGTCTGCAGGGAAACAAAAAACGTCCCGGCATCCATTTTGGGCAGCACCTCCATTCCCAGAGCCGCCAGCAGGCGCACTCCTATAAAAAGGATAATCAGGGTCAAGCCCATGGTTATGGCGCGTCTTTTAAGGGCTGTCTCCAAGATTCGCAGGTAAAAATTTTTTAAAAGGTCAACAATGCGGTTAAAAGGAACTGCAGCCAGCTTCACTGCCCTTTCCGTAGCCCGCCAGGTGCGCCCTTTAAGCAGCACCGTAAATAAGGGAATGACGGTCAGGGAAACGAACAGCGAAGCAGTAATGGCCATAATCAGCGTTTCGGACAGTGGACCGAATGTAAGCCCTACAAACCCTTCCACAAATAACAGGGGCATTAGGACCACCACGGTAGTTAAAGACCCGGCCAATACCGGAAGCATTATTTCGGAGGTGCCATCCACCGCGGCGCGGTAGTAATCCTTGCCATGCTCATCTCTATGACGGGAGATGTTTTCCACCACTACAATGGAATTGTCCACCACAATGCCGATACTTAGAATTAAGGCCGACATGGTAATGAGGTTTAACTCCTTACCGAAAAACTGCATCAAACCCAGGGTAGATAAAAAAGTGAGGGGCATGGATAACGCTACTACGAGAGACCGGGTTACACTGATAATAAAGAAAAGTATGATCAGTGCGGTAAGGATCAGAGCAAACCCAATACTTGCAGTCATTCCCGATACCACCCGCCGGGTAAAGGCCGAGTCATCATCAGCGACGGTAAATTCCAGGTAAGGAAATGTCTTTTTCATTTCCTTGACTTCAGATTTAACTGCATCCACTACGCTTACAGTATTGGACCCGTCCTTTTTTATAATGTACAGCGCAATGGCATCCCGCCCATTTACCCGGTAGGCGCTGTCCGGCTCTTGCGCACCGTCCTGGACCCTGGCTACATCTTTTACCCGTATAACTTCATTTTTGCCGGCAGTTAATATGGTATTTTCTATAGATCGGGCTTGGGAGTATTCTTCGGCAATTCTAATGGTGTGTTCTTTAGCGGCGAATTCAACCGAACCGGCAGACCCGGACAAGTTCTGCTTTTTTATTGCTCCTACCACTTGTTCCGGTGTAATTGCCGTCGCCTCAAGCCGCTCCCGATCAAGGTAAATGTTCATTTGTCTTTGATGGCCGCCGAAAACATCAACTGCTGCTACGCCCTCCACAAGCTGCAGGCGGGTTTTAAGTTCATTTTCAGCCAGCGAGCGTACTTCAGATAAACCCAACTCGTCACCGGAAAGACCATAGGTAATAACAGGCCTATCGGAAGTGCTGAATTTTAACACCCTAGAATCGGGCAGTTCCGGAGGCAGTTCACGGGCTATGCGGGAGATAGCATTTTGAACTTCCACTGCCCCTATATCCAGATCAGTACCATATTCAAATTGCACATTAATAATGGAAAGACCGCTTTGGGCTGTGGATTTTACCGAAGCTACACCTTCCAAAGTGGCAAACTCTTCCTCTATGGGCTGGGCCACATCCCGAGATACATCCTCCGCTGCGGCGCCGGGGTACGGAGTAACCACATTAACCTGGGGAGGGGCGGTATCAGGAAACAGAGATATTTCCAGGTTTTGCTTGGCAAAAAAACCGCATAAAACAATGGCAATGATTAATGCAAATACTGTATGGCGCTGCCGGATAAAGAATTCTGTCCATTTCATTGGTTAGCTGCCTCCCCCGGAAGATAGATTTTCCCACCGTCCCGCAATTCCGCTGGAGGATTTATGATCACGGTTTCGGGAGCAGAAATTCCTTTCGTTATTTCAACGTGCCTATCGCCGTTAATACCGGTGTTCACCTCATTTTTTACAGCCTTATTTCCATCAACCACAAAAATAAAACTTTCTTTTCCCTGCACTTTAACTGTACCGGTGGGAACAAGAAAAGTATCTTCTTTTTGGCTTAAGATAATGGAAACACTGGCGCTCATTCCCAATGCCAACCGGGCTTTTCCCAGGGCATCTTCCGGCACCAAAGCCTCCACCACTGCTGTACGAGTGACAGGATTAACAGTGGGATATATCTTTCTTACCCGAGACTGTACGACGGTACCTGTTCCCGGCAACCGTATCACAGCTGCACTATTATCCTTTATTTTTGCTAAATCTCCTTCAATTACGTTAATTACCACCTTTAAAGAACCGGTATCAGAAACGGTTAGTACGGGCTCCCCCGGAGATGCCATTTCACCTTCGTCCATGGCCATGGAAGTTACTGTGCCGTCGAAAGGGGAACGTAAAGTGGATTTAGTTAAGAATGTCCGGGCTTCTTCCAAGGCGGCCATTGCTTCCTTAAGAGCCGCGGCAGCATTATCTCTCTTAAACAGTATATTTTTATACTCGTGCCGGGAGATTGCGCCATGATCAGCCAGGGTCTTATATGTATCAGCTTCTTGTTCCCAGTAATTTAAGTTAATCTGGGCTGAATCTACACGTGTTTTAAGTGTATTTATTTTCTCCACCGGCTCACTGTCATCAAGTTGAACCAAAATCTGCCCGCGCCGGACGCTGTCACCTTCACTGCAGTGGATAGCTTTAATTTCTGCCATTAACTTAGGTGCTACCACGGCTTCCCGGGTTGACATAACGGTACCGCTATAACTAACAGTGTCCTTGATAGTACCTGTTTGCACCTGGGCCGTTTGGACAGGCAGTCCTACATATTCCCGCACCGGCACTTGCTGTATTGCTTGCAGTCTGGAAATAGTAAATCGAGCCGTACCGGCAAGAACAGCCAGCACCAAAAGGAATATTACAATCTTTTTTAACCGATTAGAAAAAAAATGTTTATCTGTCAACTCTGACACCTGCCTTATTTTATGTTGTGGGGTAACCCCAACTGTCCATCAAAAAACTGAAGATCCTGCGGGCCCGCCCGGAAATACTCCAGCCAAAATCATTTATTGACCAGCGAAAAACAGTGGTCTGTAGAAGACCCACATAAGTAGAAACTGCCATATCTAAATCCAGATCCCGGCGAAAACTTCCCTCATTAACCCCCTGGGCAATCAATGTCCGCAGCATGGTAAAATAACGTTCCGTACCAGAAAGAAACTTGTCTTTCAAGGCAGGCGAGCCAAGGTAAAGCTGCTCAGAAAATACAACCCGTGGAATACCCTGGTTTTTTTCAATAAAACTCAGCTGGAAATTTAAAATTTCCCAAACTTTCTCCCGCGCCGATAAATCCTTTTCCAATATAGACTTTACCCTCTGTGCCAGGGTGTGGTGAACCAGCTCCAGCGCCTCCCCCAATATTTCTTCTTTAGTTGTATAATATTTGAAAATCCCTGCTTCGGATAACCCGGTCTCTTGAGCCAAGCGGGCCGTTGTAAAACGGGTTACTCCCTTCTGGGCCACAATCCTAAGGGCGGCTTCAATGATTTGTTGCCGTCTTTTCTTCCCGTCCATCCTTTTAGTCACCATTTATCTTCTCCTAAGTGAGTAATTACTTACCTTCCAGTTATTATAAATCTTAAAGTGGAGCAAATACTGTGATTTAAATCACAGTACTAATTTATTGTGCTGAAAAATTTACTCTGTGATCCATTTTTTGTCTTAGTGTGACCTATATCATATCACCATAAGATTTAAGGCGATAAAATTGCACCTAACTAAGTGCACCCATTTGAAGTGGCTGAAATGAAACTGGCTAAAATGGTAAAGGCTAAAATTTTAGAAGGAGTGATTTGGCGTGGAAATTATCCGTATGAGTGAAATGGAGACATCTACAACACCAAAGAAAGTGCAGGGACGAAAACTTATAGACAGGGACGGCTTAGTGGTAATGAATTTATTACTCAAGCCCGGCGAAGAGGTGCCCAGCCATAAAACACCGGTAAATGTGTTGTTTCAAATAGTCAAGGGCGAAGGTACTATTGAGGTAGGTGAGGAGAAGGGTGAAGTACAGGAAAACGACCTGGTCTACAGCCCCAAAAACATCCCACATGCTTTAGAGGCTAACAAAGATAAAGAATTTCATGTTTTAGTAATTAAATTGCCACAGTAATTTTGGTTTGCCTATTTACCAGCCGTTTAAAAGTGACCGGTATCCCTGTTTTTTGACGTAAAAAATCGAGGGTGCCGGCCTTTATCCTTTCTTTATGAGGCCAGGACATAGCTTGATTATGATTTTCAGAACAGTGATAAAAGTCACACTATAGCAGTGACGCAACTTACTTCCATTAATTGAACAATCGGCTAGAATTTTGGGAAAGGAAGTTGTGCGGAGGTGAAGTCATGTTTAACAGATGTCCAGGGTCCTTGGCAGGTGCCCCAACCATTAAAATAAAAACCTGCCCGGAATGTGGCAGCGAAGTAGAAGTTTTCTCCAACGACGTGAAGGTAGATTGTGAAAACTGTGGGTTTACTGTATATAACGACGTGGAATCTTGCATCCAGTGGTGTAAATATGCTAAACAATGCGTGGGAGTGGAACTTTATAGCAAGCTTAAGCGTCAAAGGGTGGCTTTCGTAGGTGTGGCCAATGCCGCACGCAGCATGCTGGCTGAAGCATTGGCCAAGGAGATTAATACCTCTTCCAAACTGGGTTTTGTAAGCGCAGGAATAAATCCGGCCAGCGAGATTAATCCAAATGTCCTGGAGGCACTACAAGAAGAGAATATCGCTTGGCGCAAAAAACCCAAAGATATTAAAATGATGGGTAAAGCGGATATTATTGTTTTAATGGGGCCAGAGGTGGAACTGCCCCACGAGATTAGAAAAGATGCTACGGTAATCCAGTGGGATGTCCCTAGCCCCAATGGTAGAGGGGGTAAGGATTGCCTCAATACAGCGAAAACCCTTAAAGTAAAAATAAACGAACTCCTTGAGAAGGTGACCGAAGGTGAATAAAAGGAAGAGAAGCATTATAAAAATAAACGAAGAAAAGTGCGACGGCTGTGGTCAGTGTATCCCGGGATGCCCGGAGGGAGCGCTGCAGATTGTGGATGGAAAAGCACGTTTGGTGACAGAGAGCTTTTGTGACGGCCTGGGTGCTTGCTTGGGGCATTGCCCTCAAGGCGCTCTCCAAGTGGAGGAAAGAGATGCTGAAGATTACGACGCGCAGGCAGTACTTGATCACCTGGAAGAGCAGTCACCCGAGCTCGCCAAAAAACACAGGGAGCATTTACGTGCCCACGGGATGGACCAACAAAACAGGCCCGCAGAAAACTGCCCTTCTGTACAGGTTTACTCTTCCACCCTAACCAATTGGCCGATCAAATTATATTTAATCCCGCCCGCGGCAGAATTCTTAAGAAATGCTGACTTGCTCTTGGTGGCGGATTGTGTTCCTTTCGCCTACGCTAACATGCATAAAGATTTTTTTGCAGGACGGACAGTGGCCGCCGGGTGCCCCAAATTTGATGATCCTGCAGCTTACGAAGAAAAGATTTGTAATATACTTGAAAGTGTAAACATTAACAGCATAACGATAATATATATGGAAATAACATGCTGCCAAGGGTTCATAAGTATTGTCAATAAGGCGGTCAAAAAAAGTGAAACCAATATTCCACTGGAAACTGTCCTTATCGGTATTAACGGAGAAGTAATAAAGAGAGAAGTTATACAACCCTGTTCCCAATAGGAAACAGGGTTTCTTTTATTTAAAGCTTTTATAGTATGCATTACGTTCCTTTTCCAAAAGATAAGCAAAACGCATCCGGGGGAATTGAGTTGCAAATTGATTGGACGGGAATTCTTCTTATTCTGGTATTGGTACTACTTAATGCCTTTTTTGCGGCCAGTGAAATAGCTGTGATTTCCACTCGCAGGGTAAAAATAGAACGGCTAAAAGACGAAGGCAGCAAGAAAGCCCAAAAACTACTCAAGTTAATTGAGGATCCCAGCTTATTCCTGGCAACCATTCAAGTGGGAATTACACTCGCCGGATTCTTGGCCAGTGCTACCGCAGCCGTTGGGTTATCTAAGGCATTGGTTTTTCAGTTTAAAAAATTCGGAATTCCTACTGAATTTTCCAGTACACTTGCTGTATTCATCGTTACCCTCATTATCTCTTATATTACTTTGGTTTTCGGGGAACTGGCACCAAAACGAATAGCCATGCAATGGTCGGAACAAATTGCATTGACGATAGCAGGGCCGATTAGTTTAATCGCTAAGATAACTTCTCCCATAACTCGGCTTTTAACTTTTTCCACCAATCTGGTAGTACGCATTTTCGGCGCCAATCCCAAGCAGCAAGAAAAGGAAGTAACAGAAGAAGAAATTCGGTTATACATAGCCGAACACCGTACACTTCCCGTGGAAGAAAAGCAAATGATTGAAGGCGTCTTTGAGTTCGGAGATCAGGTAGTGCGCCAGGTAATGGTACCCAGAACAGAAGTATCTTACATTCATGCTCATGAAAAACTAAAAGACATATTGGAAAAATCATGCAGTATGGGTTACTCGGCTTTCCCTGTTTATAAGAGTGATTATGATAATGTTATAGGTATCATTAAGACTGCCGACCTGGCGTTCCAGGCTATAACTGATCCGGAGCAAAAAGCCGAGGATATAATGTCTCCGCCCTTGTTTGTACCGGAAACAAAACATACAGTTGAACTTTTAAAGGAATTTCGACAAAAAAATATTGCAATGGCTATAATTGTTGACGAGTATGGCGGGACGGCAGGATTAGTTACTTTAGAAGACCTAGTAGATGAAATAATCGGTGATGTGGTAAACGAAAAAAGGTTCATTTCAAAAACCGCCCCGGGGGAATGGTTGGTTAAAGGGGGCACCCCGATGCAAGAAATTATAGAAACACTTAGTCTTAAACGTATCCCCCACGACAAGGATTATGAAACCATTGCCGGCTTTATATTGGAACAATTAGGGGAACTTCCCAGTGAGGGAGAAACGGTTTCCTGGGAAGGATATAAATTTAAAGTAAAAAAAGTGAGGAACAGGCGTATTAAGCAGGTGCTAGTAATTGCTAATTTAGTCGAAGACGGACAACAATATCAGTAACCGGGGCTTTACCTGCACCTGATAAAGAATCCCCGGGTAACATTATTAATTGTCTTCTACAAAGTCAAAAAGTTCGTCTATGGAAACCTTCAAGGCCTTGGCCACATCATAAGACAACTTTAGAGAAGGATTATACTTGCCTTTTTCCAGATGAATAATGGTTTCACGCCTTACTCCAACCAGATTTGCCAAATCTTCCTGCGTCATATCGTATTTCGCTCTGTATTCTTTAATTCGTGTCACTAGTGCCATAAAATCTCCCCCTAATGTTTTTCGTAATACTGCAAGGAAAAAGTAAAAACAAGTACCTGCAGGGCAAAATTCGCCGCAAAGCCAACTATATAGGCCATAGGTTCAGATGTTAAAGTCACATAAACGCTAGACAGGGCAAAGATTACCAGTGACAAGAAAAAAGCGTTCCTGCCTGCCTTACTAACATTAGCCTTAAAGCGTTCATCAGGGGTTATTTTCTGGAACGCAAAGAAACCAAAAAAGCCGAAAAAACCATAAAAGCCTGTATTATCAGTTAAAAACCCTAATAGCCCCAACAATCCCATGAAACCTAGATATTTGAGAGAATTCTTTTCACCTTCCATTATTGTCGCCTCCTGTTCGTGTTATATATTTATAACTTCATGTTAGAATGATATAACATGCTGTTGACACTGTCAAGAAAAAAGATTGCATTTTTATAGATAATTGGAGAAACAATATTAGCAAATCTAAATGAGGAGGATGTAAATGACTGCAGAACTAGGAGCACATGAAACAATGGAACTACATGAAGTTATAACCGACACTGTTGATGGAATTAACCAGTTTGAACTGTACCGGCCCCATGTAAAAAATCCGCAGCTGCTTTCCATGTTGGACAACCAAATACGGTTTATGACAGAGGAATACAACAATATGGTCCAAAGCGTTACACAGCATACCAGTGTACAGAATATTCCTTACCGTGGGGTAAAAAATACTGCTCCTGCATATGGTTTAAATAATCCCTCGCCCAATGCCCCCAACATATCACCAAGGGAAATGGACAACAAGGACGTTGCCAGCGGGATGCTGGGATGCCATAAAGCATCCGCAAAACTTAGGATGGAGGCTTCACTGGAATTTGCAGACCCTTCATTAAGGCGCACCCTTCAACAAGGAGCCATTAACTGCAGTGAACAGGCATTTGAAGTGTGGAACTTCATGAATCAACAAGGACTATACCAGGTCCCCACAATGAAGCAGACCACTACCAATACAATGATCAACTCTTTTAACACCACACAGATGCCGCCAATGAGCTAAATGACAAAGACTTATAACAGTTTGAGCATTAAGAACAAGAAAAACACCGGAGACAATCCGGTGTTTTTTCTATGCCTGTGACAGATAATGATAAAAACCTGGTTTTCCTGCATAAAAGGTTAAATTGTTGTTCATAATAAAAAGGTGAGGTAAAATAAAGTATATTAACAACATTTAGCAATTTAGCATTTACTGTTCCATTTGTTTGGCGAGAAATGATGCAGCCGTTTCTGCCAATTTTTTTTCTAAATTTCCCATTTGCACTTTTTCAACAGATGCTATAATAATCGCCCCGATTGCATCACCATTGGTGACTATGGGTGAGATGATGCTCGTTTTGAACTGGCCATGTTCGTCCGCCGTAAGGTAATGTTCTTCTTCAACGGATTTACTTTGGCGCTCCTCAATGGTATCCTCAAGCATACTGCCTATGGCTTTTTTAATTAAATCCTTTTTGGGACTTCCGGAAACAGCAATAATTTCATCGCGGTCAGAAATACAAACCACGTGCCCCGTTGCGTCATGAAGTGAAATAGCATACTCCTTCGCGAACTCACCCAGGTCACTAATGGGAGAGTATTTTTTCAAGATCACCTTTCCATTTCTATCAACATATATTTCTAAAGGGTCACCGTTACGAATCCTCATCGTCCGCCTGATTTCCTTCGGGATAACAACCCGGCCTAGATCATCTATTCTCCTAACAATTCCAGTTGCTTTCATGTTCATCCTCCTTTGATAATAATAGTTTAGTGTAGTATATTTTTCTCACAAAACTTAATAAACATTACTGGTAAAATACGAGAAATAGTATTGTACAAAAGTCATAAGACGATTTAATTTTCATAAACGCATCAAGAATAACTCTGTGTAAATAAGGGCTGTCTCGACAAGGATGGGAAAAAGTGGCGGCAGACAGCACATTACGGCAGAAAAACTAACCTCCCGGTAAACGTGATTTTTTCGATCTGAAGCAGGAACCCACACCGGTAAGTAGAAATTATTAAATTAGCTTTTCAAAATTATTCAAATAGAACCCTGTTTAATCTAGTGAGGAGGAGATGAAAATGATAACAAAGGCCAAGGATATGACAGAAGTGCAAATTACCCATGCATTTTGCACTTGGTGTAAATACCGCCTCTTACTGGCAGGTAAAGACTACTGGGGCTGCAGCCTGGATGAAGTAAAAAAGGAAGAGCTCTGCTCATATAGACAGGCTGTGAAGGAGCAAGAAGAAACAGAAGAAAACAGTGTATCGCAGTGAACTGATTTCTAAGACTCCCACTTCTATAAGTGGGAGTTTGCACTTTTTTTCTTCAGGTGGGGTTGAATCCCCACCTGAAGCCCCGATGTTCAGCTTTAGCTGAACGAGTAGCTTGCACAGACAACTATGAGGTCTCCGAAGAACTAGAACAACTAGGGATAAATGTTAAATACATGGGAGGTCCTTTGACCAAATACTTAAAATGCGACTGCAAAGTACTAACTGTGTAATAGTTAAAAATTAGGACATCTATCGCCTCAATATTGTTTGAGGCGAGTTTTTTTGTGCTTTAGGAAAGCCATACCTTGCCATATATAAGGCAAGGGCTAAGGTGTAAAGTATTAAAAAGCGCGCGCTTTTTTTTTACAAGGATCGGCCAAGAAGATCATACTAAAAAGTAGAGACTAACCACTATACTATGATAAAATATGTCTAACAAAATTTGAATATTCTACACAAACCCACTTTTTACAACAGGACGTGGTTTAATTGAATGACAAACTTTTAAGGCCTATTACCGAGGCATCATATTTAACCACGGGAAATGCCTGGCGTTACAGATCCATTTTACGATATTTTTATATCCAGCACGAACGCCTGCGCCACTACTTGTTTCCCGATGAAGTACAGGAATATTTAAGTCAAAACCCACACTTCCGGGATTACACTGAGGAACAGCTGCAGCAGGATCTGAGCCAGCTGGTGGAATGGAAAAACCTCATTCCCCGCCAAGATACCGGGAAGGTTAGCTCCATTCAAGAGTTTAAGAAGAAAAAATTCCGCTACCAATGTACTCCTTACACCATAGAGATCGAGCGTATGGTGCAAGGGCTGGAGCGGATGGGAGAGTCCTTTGGAGGTTCGCTGGAACGGACATTGTTTGATCGCTTGCTGGAATCCCTGATGAAACTGGTTTCTTACCCGGACAGTAATTTATCCAATGAGGAACTGTATGTGCTCTGGGACGACCTTTATGGCAATTTCCGCAAGCTCACTGAAAATGCTACTGATTACTTGGCCCACCTGCAAAGTGAAAAAATAGAAGAGATGATGATGACGGAGGCCTTCCTGATTTATAAAGACGCCATTACCGAATACCTACGCAATTTTATGACTGTACTGCAACGCACTTCTTTCCGCATTGAAGCGGTACTAGGGGATGTCTCTTCCGGATTAGTGGATCAAATAGCCGCAAGCCTGGCTGAATATTATTTAAGCATTCCCCGTTTGGACGAGCAGCCATCCAAAGAGGAATTGGAAGAACGCTACCGGCAGCAGTGGCACAGTATGAAAAGCTGGTTCCTGGGACGGGATGGAAGGGAAAGCGACCTTTTATACCTGCAAAACGCTACCACGGAAACCATTCGCCGGATGACCCGTTTTGCCCAGCGTATCGGTGAGCGGCACCATAACTTTAAAAGCCGCCGACAGGACTACCTGCACCTAGCCGAGTGGTTCTACAAAGTTAATGATATCAAAGAGGCGCATAATCTTTCAGCATGTGTTTTTGGCGTTTTCCATACGCGGCACATCTATGCGTCATCCAAAGTTACCGAAGATATATATGCCGAATTATGGCATGAGCCGCCAACCCAATTAACTGTTAAGCCCCGGGTAAGAAATTACCGGGAAAAGACTAAGCCTGGAGCCGTAGTAAGCCATAAAAAGGAAAAGGAACAACAGTTGGAAGAGTTTTTACGTCAAAAGGAAGCTGAGCAAAAGCTTGTGGAGCGGTTGATCAGCAACAACCGTATTGTGATCGGAAAATTGCCGGAAGTTGACCCTTATGTGCGCAAGACTTTACTTTACTGGATAAGTAAATGTATGAGTAGTTCAGGTTGGACTGCGAAAACCGAGACCGGGCGTAAATTCAAGCTTACCCGGCTGGATGACCGGGAAGTGACCTTAAAGTCGGAAGACGGCATATTGCAAATGCCCAACTATGTTTTAAAATTTCTGAGTTAGGTGATGTCCCGTGGAAGGTGAAAAAAGTACATACGGCTTTGATGAAATAGCCCGCGAAGCGGCGGAACACCTTTTAGAGCAATTCTGGATAATCAGGGACAAAGAGCCGGTAAAGTACCGTATGGTTCGGGACCGGGAGCAAGTGCTGCGCAATTATTTCCTGGAAAAGACGGGTTTCCGGCTGATTATGCACCGCCATTTTATTAAATTAGAGAAGATCCCGGTACAACCCGAAACATGGATGGGTATACAATCATTCCGCACCCCCCGAGATTATGCGGTTTTTTGCTGTCTTTTGGCCTTCATGGAGAGCAAAACCGTAGATGAACAGTTTTTACTGTCTGACCTTTGCGAAGAACTGCAAAGCTTGTTTCCCAGTGAAGAAAGTCTGGACTGGACTCATTATGAGCACCGCAAATCACTGGTACGGGTTCTGCAGACAGGTGTGGAGATGGGAATTGTGCAACTGGTGGACGGTGATATTGCGCAATTCAACTATTCTGAAAGCAGCGAAGTGCTTTATGAAGTTCCAGTGGTTTCGCGTTACTTTATGCGGTCTTACCCCAAAGATTTGCTGGAATTTGAAACTAAAGAACAAATCTTAGCAGCCGAATGGTGGGGAAAGGAAGATATATCCGGGGTACAGCGCCGGCATCGGGTATACAGGCAGTTATTTCTATCTCCCGTCACCTACCGCAACGAAAAAAACGATCCTGATTTTCTGTATCTGCGCAACTTCCGCAATCGTATCCGGGAGGACATTGAAAGGCACACGGAATTTCAATTTGAATTGTACCGTAATACAGCCTTACTAACCCTGCCGGAAAGAAAAGCCCGCTTCACCCTATTCCCGGATAATAAGGCTATTTCCGATATTGCCCTGCATTTTGCTGCGGTGGTTCGGGAGCAGCTGGAAAAAGAAGAAATTTACACGCAGCCTGACGGTACATTACGCTTGACACCCGTTGATTTCGAAGGTTTGGTGCGCTTGTGTAAAGAGCGGTACGGAGTAGGATGGAGCAAACAATACCGGGAAGGCACTGTCTCGGTAACGGCAAAGGAACTGCTGGAACATTTGACAGACTGGAGGATGGCTGACCGGGACGGAGAAACAGGAGTCATTATACTGTATCCTCTTTTGGCACGTCTTACCGGGGATTACCCCCGAGACTATAAAGATAAAGTATTCCGTGAGGTGAATACCGGTGAAAAATAAATGGCAGCTTAACCGGGCCGGGCTACTAAACTTTTGGTACTACGATGATGAGGAATTTAATTTTTCCGGTGGCAAGCTCCTTTTACGCGGGAGTAACGGCTCCGGTAAATCTGTCACCATGCAAAGTTTAATTCCTGTACTTTTAGATGGCAGGAAAAGCCCGGACCGCCTGGACCCTTTCGGCTCTAAGGCCCGCAGAATGGAAGATTACCTGCTGGGCGAAAAAGAAGTCACCAACAGAGATGAGCGTACAGGGTACCTTTATCTGGAATACAAGCGCACAGGTTCAGAGCAATATTTAACCACAGGTATCGGGCTACGGGCGAAGCGCCACAGCAACCTGGATTTCTGGGGTTTCATTGTGCTTGATAACCGGCGTATAGGACGGGATCTTTTGCTTTATAAAACGGAGTACAGTGTGGAAGAAGGTAAAGAGCAGAAAATCCCCCTCACCCGCCGCGAGCTGGAAAACCGCCTGGAAACAGGGGGTAAAGTGGTTAAAACACAGCAGGAATATATGGAACTGGTCAATAAGCACGTTTTTGGCTTTGAGTCCCCGGATGCGTACAAGGAACTCGTTAAGCTCTTGATCCAGCTGAGAAGCCCCAAACTATCTAAGGATTTTAAACCGACGGTAATTTATGAAATACTAAACGAATCTCTGCCCGGCCTGTCCGATGAGGAACTACGCCCGCTGTCGGATACCATAGAAAATATGGACCAGACCAAGCAGCAGCTGGATATTTTACAGCGCGACCGGGGTTCTCTGAAAAAACTCTGCCGGCACTACGATGTGTACAACCGTTTTATTTTAGCCGAAAAGGCCAAATGTTTTCAGCGGGCAGCCAAAAAACAACGTGGTTTAATCACCCGTGGTGAAGAACTGGAAGAGAGCCTTAAGAACCTTGGGGAGCAATCAGAACAACTGGCGGGCTCAATGGAAAAAGTGCGCCGGGAAGAGGCAGTTTTAAAGCAGGAACAAAATGAATTAAAAGACCATGATGTGTTTAAGGCTGAAGAGAAAAAGGGAGAAATCGAAAAACAGATTAGTAGCACAAAGGAAACCTTAAAACGCAAAAATGAGGTTTTAGACCAAAAGAAAGATGCTGAGGCAAAGTGGCAGGGCTATCATGAGGCGGAAGAAACCAAAATGGCCCGCGCCGAAAAGGACATCGAAAACATTCTGTACGAGATGGAAGACACCGCGGACGAAGCAAAGTTTTCCGACCACCAAATCGCTGCCCAGGAGTTTGAAAACAATTACAGGGAAAATTTTGCTTTTGACCTCTGGAAAAAAGATGCCCGTGCATATAAGGAAAAGTTGGAGAATGTTTTACGGACTCTAAGGGAGCAGAGCCGGATCAAAGAGCGGCATAAAGATGCCGACCGGGAACTGGCCGAGGCCCAAAAAGATTTAGACCTCAAACGGGAAGAAACCCGCAAATGGGAAGACTTTTTTCTAGAAGAAAAGGATAGCTTTTTAGCTGCTTTTCACCAGTGGCTTAAAGATAATAAAGTGCTGAAGCTGTCACCCGAGAAAATTCAGCTCACCTCCCAGCGCATTACACAGTTTTATGAGCCATACCAGGCAGCAGAAGTGCGGGAGACAATTGATGCTGCCTACAGCCGCTACAAGAATGATATCAACGAGGAACTGGTAACTAAAAAACACCGGCTTAAAATAAAGGCGGAAGAAATAGGTGTCAAGCAGGAAGAGTTGAAGAAATGGAAGGAAATGACTGACCCCGAGCCCGGACGCCATCCGGATACCGTGGAGTCCCGTACCCGCCTGGATAAAAACAGTGTACCCTACATGCCTTTCTTTGCCGCAGTTGAATTTCAATCCTGGGTCACCCAGGAGCAACGCGAGCGGTTGGAGGCGGCGGTAACACAAATGGGCCTTTTGGACGCTTTGATTGTGCCCCAGGCCCATGTCAAAAACGTGGGTGAGTATGACAGGGTGATTAAGCCCGAGCCTCAATTCCTGGCCAGTACTCTGGCAGATTACCTTTATCCTACGCCGGTGGAAGGCGGCGGCGTTACCGGCGAGGACATTGATAATGTTCTCCGCAGTGTCTTGATTGATAATACCGAACAGGGGCCAGCCGGGCTAATGGAAGACGGCACTTATTACGTTTCTCTGCTCCGGGGGCAAGCACCCCGGGAGGCAAGTTCAATCTATATCGGCAAGGAATCCCGTAAACAATACCGAATACAGGAAATCACACGCATAACCAACGAATTGGAAGATTTACAGCAGGAGCACCGGGAGTTGGAAACGGATAGGGCACAATCCGAAACGGAGCTGCAGCAGTTAAATACTGAGTATAATAATTTCCCCGTTGATCGAGATGTGGCTGAAGTATATAAAAATCTATCGTCCCTACGGGATGAAGTGAAACTGCGCCTCAAAGAGGTCGAAAATAAAAATGAAAAGCTAAAAAAAGTTCTGGAAGAACTACAGCATATAAGCCAGCGGCTCAGGGACCTGGCCCGGGATATGACCCTGGAACTGGGCGAGGGTGCTTATGAGGCAGCAGGGCGTGAAATGCAGGACTATATAGGCTATCTGCAGGATCTGGAACTTACTTATAAGGATTATGTAAACAGCCGCAGCTTAATGCAGCAGTATGAGCGCAGCCGCTCTGAAGCAGCAGATGACGTGGATGAGTTAAAAGGCGAAATAAATGTTTTGGATGGAGAATTAGATAAGTATTCAATGCATCTTGAACAGGTTAAAAAACAGCTGGAGGAAATGGGAGCCCAGGAAATAAGGGCACGTATCAGCCAGGTGATAAAAAGGCTCAGTGAAATTCCAGATGAAATGCTAAAAATACAAGATAGCATTTCCAATACAAAAAACAGTATTGAAAGTACCACAAGGGATATCGAAACCAACAAGTCAGAACTGTACTTTGCCGGTGAAATGTACAGGCTGTGGAAGCAATCCTTCCAATCCGATGTCAACCTGGGGTTTGTGGAACAAGACGTACAGTGGTCAGAAGAAAAAGCCCCTGAACTGGCTAAAGACATTTTACAGCGGCACCAGGAACTTTTGACTGGGAATCTAACCAGAGAAAAAGTAAATGATAGGCTGAACCAGGCCTTCTACCAGGAGCAGGCGGTATTAGTGGAATACCGTTTGACCCAGCAAGACATATTTGAACTGCAGGACCTCCCGGAAACGGATGACAATGAGACCTTCGAGGCCCAAATGGCAACTCTGCGCCAAACCGCCAGGAGAGTACAGCTTTTAATGGAATATGAGGGAAGCATGGTCAGCCCTTATTATGTACTGAACAGAATAGATAATGATATTGCACTGCAAACAGAAATCCTCAGTGATAAAGACAAAGAGCTTTATGAAGAGATCCTCATGAACAGTGTAGGCAGGATAATTCGCAACCGCATTAATCGTGCCGAGCAATGGGTGAAAAAAATAGACCGGCTCATGCAGCAAAGAAACACTTCCAGCGGCCTTACTTTCTCTATCCGGTGGAAACCCCGCACCGCTGAAGAGGAAGAAGAAATGGACACCCGGGATTTGGTAACCCTGCTGCGCTCCGACCCACGTATTTTAAAAGAAGAGGACATCAATTCGGTAACCCGTCATTTTCGCTCTAAAATAGAACGGGCCAAGGAAGCGCTGGAGGAAAAGGGCTATGGGGAAACCTTACACCAGGTAATCAAGGAAATACTCGATTACCGCCGCTGGTTTTCATTTACCCTTTATTACCGGAAAGAGGGAGAGCAGCGGAAAGAATTAACCAATAATGCATTTTTTACCTTCAGCGGCGGGGAAAAGGCCATGGCCATGTACATTCCCCTCTTTTCCGCGGCTTATTCCCGCTATTTAGAGGCCAGAGATGACGCGCCATACATTATTTCCCTGGATGAAGCCTTCGCCGGAGTAGACGAAAACAATATAAGGGATATGTTTGACCTGGTGGAAAACTTGGGCTTTAACTACATCATGAATTCCCAATCCCTGTGGGGAGACTACGAAACAGTTTCGTCCCTGTCCATTTATGAGCTGGTACGTGCCAAAAATGCGCCGTATGTTACCGTTGTGCGCTACTACTGGGACGGCAAGGTAAGGCGTCTTTTACATTCCTTTTCCGAACAGACCGAAGAAGTTGTGCCTTTGTCGGGACAAATGTAAAACCTCAGGAACCGGTTTCGGGAGTTGAATTAACTTGGATAATCAAACTGCCTCTATATTAGACAATGCTGTGCAATTCTTTAAAAGCGAAGCCGGTTTTCACCGGCTTTTAAATGCTTTCATCAAAAGATATCAAAGTCTAGGCCGGATTGGCGGCAGTGTACGGCTTGCCAACCCTTCCTACCAAGAGAAAGAGGCCATATCCAGGCTTTTACGCAAGGATTTAAGTAGCAATAAATCTATCACCGTCAAATTATCAAATTTTGAGCAAGAACTAGAAAATACAAAGTTCGCCGGGATCTTATTAAAAGATTTGCTGGATGGGTATGCCGGTTATGAAATATTCACCAAAACGGAGATGCAGAAACGCTACGAAGAAGAGAAAAACAATT
The DNA here is from genome assembly GCA_009711705.1 of Bacillota bacterium. Lineage (GTDB taxonomy): Bacteria > Bacillota > Desulfotomaculia > Desulfotomaculales > VENG01 > VENG01. The sequence continues at coordinate 378,278 of VENG01000001.1, read as the reverse complement.
TTTTACAACACTTGGCTGGTATTTGTTCCCAATCATACTGCCGGCAATGGCTGGAACATATCCAAACCAAAGGTGCCGGAACCCGTGGTATTCACCAGGCTTACGATGACGATCCCCAAATCCTAGAGGACCGGCTAAAAAACGTATTAAAAGCTCTTTCCTGCCTGCCGTCGCCTGGTACGGAAAAAGATCCCAGCCAGTTTCAAAGGCTACCGGTATTTGCCAATGGCGTAACCGGTGACCCGCACGGGCTCGACCTGGATACAGCCCAGGGGAGGTTTTTTATTGCTGCGCTACAGTTTATTCGCAGTCAACAAAATGATAGTTACCTGGTAGGCTCTTCCCCGGCAGCGGAAGAGATAAATGAACTTTTAGGTTACTTCGGTATTATCCGGGATGACCTCTTAAATTTTGTCACCTGTGCCGGCATTTTGGCCTTTGATGCTTCCGGCGCTCTCCAAAAAATGTGGAATAATGCCTGGCAGAGCGGAGCGGTAATGAATGTACCGCTAAGAGAGCTGGTAAAGTCAAATAATTTTATTCCCGGCATCTCCTGCACCGCTCCGGAAAAGCAAAAGGTCATTTTTGTAGTTGAAAACTCAGGGGTATTTTCGGAAGTGGCGGACTGTTTCACTGACAGTTTACTTCCGCCATTGGTATGTACCCACGGCCAGGCTAAATTAGCGACACTATTACTGCTGGACCGTTTAGCAGCAAACGGTACCACTATTTTTTATTCCGGGGACTTTGACCCCGAGGGGCTGCAAATGGCCCAGCGCATGGCCAGGCGTTACGGAGAAAATTTAAAGCTTTGGCGATATGACGCAGGTGACTACGAGGACAGCATGTCAGAGGTGGTACTTTCCCCGGAAAGGTTAAAAAAACTTAACGGTATTAACCTTCCCGGTATTATAAAGGTGAAAGATAGAATTAATTCCACACACCGGGCCGGATACCAGGAGTACCTGGTACCCAAACTTGTCGAGGACATTAGAAAACATATGTAAATAATAATGAGCCGCGGGCAAATGCCGGCGGGCTTTTTTAGCACTTTTTCAGTTTTCCAAATTTTACATAGTTTCATTTGCCTCATAAAGACAGATTATATAAGTGAATGTTCGGCGTAACAAAATAAGTAATTTCAAGAGGGAGGACTTATTATGAGATTGTCAGCGCATGAAGTGCACGATTTAAATGAATTAACAATGAGTTGTGTAAACTCCATCACTAACATGGCCTGTTTTATAAACCAGGCACAGGACCCGCCGCTTAAAGATTTACTTCAAAGACATTTTCCTCTTCACATACAGGATTACAACATCAAAGTAGAGTTATTGCAAAAAACGGGGGTATCCACTCAACACCTTTCTGTACCTCCTATACAGCAAATGAACATGAATCAAAATCAACTTACCAATACTATTCAGCCGGTAACGCCAAGAACAGATGTTCAGCAATTTGATGATCGGGAGATTGCCACTGCCTATTTATTAACCCTTAAACGGGCCGGTCGTGAATACGCCTGGGCCGCAATGGAAAGTTCCAACCCGGAAACACGGTCCTTCCTGGAAAATGCATTTCAAATGTGTTCCCACCATGCCTTCGAAACATGGCAGTATATGGTGCAAAGAGGGTATTATCCTGTTGAGCCGGCACATCAAACAAGCTTAGATTTATATGGACAGGCTTATCAGCAAGTACCTCATCAGCAAGCAACTTATCAGCAACCCCCACAATATCAGATGGGTTTAATGTAAGTATAAAATTAAGCTCACCATAAAAGCCGGATCTCTTAGTTCCGGCTTTTATGGTGGCCTTGCACATTTCTGATTAAGTGTATTTTGATTTATCTCTTTCCTGCGGCAATTTTTTCAGCTAACTCGTTTAAATAAACCCATCTTTCCATCTTCTCACTTAGCTGTTTTTCCAGATCTTCCTTTTCAGTGCATAATTGCTGTAGAAGAACATAGTCGTCCAATGCCTCATCAATCTTGGCCTTTATACTTTTAATTTGGTCTTCTATTTCTACAATAACATGGTCTATGTCTTCAAATTCCTTTTGTTCTTTATAAGTAAACTTTAATGGCTTTTCCTTTTTTCTGCCCGGGGCAGTTTTACTATTTGTTTTACTTTCTGTTTTACCCTGTACAGAAGGATTTTTATTAACATCTTTTTTAACTTCGTTTTGGCGCTGGCTACTACTCTTTTCTTTAAAACTGGAGTAATTGCCCATATACTGCACAATATGGCCACTTCCCTCAAAGGATAATATCTTTTCCGCCATTCTATCTAAAAAGTATCGATCATGGGAAACAGCAATAACAGCCCCCTTAAATTCCTCCAGATAATCCTCTAAAACTGTCAATGTTTCTATATCGAGATCATTAGTTGGTTCGTCTAAAAGCAATACATTAGGTGCTTCCATAAGTACTTTAAGAAGATTTAACCTTCTTTTTTCTCCCCCGGAAAGCTTCTCTATGGGAGACCACTGTAGTGCCGGAGAAAATAAAAACCTCTCCAGCATTTGTGATGCGCTAATTCTGTGTCCTTCTGCTGTGTTTAAAAATTCTGCTGTTTCTTTTACATACTCTATAACTCTTAGACTACCATCCATATGCTGTATTTCCTGCGAGTATAGCCCAATCTTTACCGTTTCTCCTACTTCTACCTTTCCACTGTCTGGTTGAATCTTACCGTACATTATATTTAAAAGCGTTGATTTGCCAATTCCGTTTGGCCCTACTATGCCGACCCTATCATCACGCGGCAATATAAAACTAAAATTATCTATTACCCTGCCATTATCAAAGGCTTTACTTATCTGATGCAGCTCTATAATTTTTTTACCTAAACGGCTGGACGCAACGGAAATGTCCAGCTTTTCACCTGTTTCATCCACGGCATTTTCACTTAACTTGTTAAAACGGTCTATTCTAGCCTTCTGCTTGGTGGTTCTTGCCTTGGCACCTTTTTTAATCCAGGCCAGCTCTTTCCTTAGTAACCTCTGTCTTTTCTGCTTATTAACTTCTGCTATCTCCTCGCGCTCCAGTTTTTTCTCCAGAAAATAACTATAGTTGCCTTTGTATAAAAAGAGATTTCCACCATCCAGCTCAACAATATGATTTGCCACCCTGTCTAAAAAGTACCTGTCATGGGTGATCATTAAGAGGGCACCTTTTCGCTTATTCAGATATTGTTCCAGCCAGTCGATGGTAGCATTGTCCAGGTGGTTTGTCGGCTCATCTAAAATGAGTAACTCTGAAGGGTTCACAAGTGCCGCTGCCAAAGCTATTTTCTTTTTCTGCCCCCCGGAAAGGGCACCTATCTTGGCACTAAAGTCGGTACAGCCTAACTTGGTCAGCACTGACCTTGCTTCGCTTTCTACGTGCCATGCATCCATTAGATCCATTTCTTGTGCAAGTTTTGTTATTTTATCACTGGAAGTTGCCTGGTTATGAACCGCTTCCTCATACTCCCTGATGAGCCCCATAATTTTGGAACTCCCTTTAAAGACTTGCTCCAGTACCGTAGCCTCAGGATCGAAATCGGGGTTCTGGGGAAGGTGTTCTATCCTGACTGAATTCCCCTTGATTACTTCACCTTGATCTGCTTTTTCCACACCGGCGATTATTTTTAGTAATGTAGACTTGCCTGTGCCGTTAATACCGATTAATCCAATTTTGTCCCCTTCATTTATTCCCAAATTTATTTTTTCAAGCAGTGGTTTTTCACTATAGCTTTTAGAAATATTCTCAGCAGTTAACAAATTCATGTTATAGACCATCCTCCATGCAAATTGGGCTTAGCCGGTAAACTCTGTCCTAATACTATCCCAATTTGGTTTATCAAGGCAATTCCTAAATAACGCCGGGTTAAGATTGTAATTTTAACACATAATAGTATCTATGATCATGCGCCTAAAACAAATTAATTATGTTTAAAGGAGATGTTTATATGGGGCATTTGAAGACATTTTCCATGAAAGCTATTACAAATGTATTACCGGTCTTTCTAATATTAACTTTTGTTGCCGAAGTTAATTGGGTTAACTCACTCATTATCTCTTTAATACTAACGGCCTTGGCTTATTTAATTGGGGACATTTACATTTTGCCCAAAACTGGTAACCTCCTGGCTACAATAGCAGACGGTGGTTTGGCATTACTGCTTTTATGGAGTTTAAGGTATTTTACAATGATCAGAATTAGTAATTCAAGTATCTTATATATTGTCATAGCCGTAATACTTGTTGAAGGCATTCTTTATCATCCTTATTTGAAAAGGTTGGTCAGCATTGATTCGTTGGGTCCTGTTTTTGGAAAAAGAAAATAATATGGAGGGTGTTTAGATGAAAGCCTTAACATACCAGGGAGTCAAGGATATTAAATGTAAGGAAGTGAACGATCCTAAAATCGAAAAAAAAGATGATGCAGTGGTGAAGGTAACGGCAACAGCAATTTGCGGCTCAGATCTACACCTTGTTCACGGGCTTGTCCCGAATATGCCAAAAAATTTTATCCTCGGTCATGAAACAATGGGTGTAATAGAGGAAGTAGGGCCTAGTGTAAATGACTTTAAAAAGGGCGACCGTGTAATAGTACCTTTCCCGGTGGCCTGTGGACATTGCTGGTATTGTGGACACGACCTCTTTAGTTTATGTGATAATTCCAACCCCCATGGTGAAACAGGGGGCATTTTAGGTTACAGTGAGACCTTTGGCGGGTATGCCGGTGGACAAGCAGAGTACTTGCGCGTCCCTTATGCCAATGTTGGACCTTTAAAAGTGCCCGAAGAACTGGCTGACGAACAGGTTTTATTTCTAACAGATATATTGCCTACAGCTTACTGGGGTAATCTAATCGGTGGCGTAAAGAAAGGATCTACGGTAACGGTATTAGGGTGCGGCCCGGTGGGTTTGCTGGCGCAAAAATTTGCCTGGGCCTTAGGTGCAGAGCGCGTTATCGCCGTTGACTATATTAATTACAGGCTTGAGCATGCCAAAAAATATAATAATGTAGAAGTGATCAACTTTGAGGAACATGAAAATACGGGTAGATACATAAAGGAAATTACCAAAGGTGGCACCGATGTAATTATAGACTGCGTTGGCATGGATGGCAAGAAAAGTGTCATAGAGTTTATTGAAACTGCTCTTCTTTTACAAGGTGGTACCATGTCAGCGATAACCATAGCCTCACAGGCGGTAAGAAAAGGGGGTACTGTGGCCCTGGTTGGTGTTTATGGTTTAAGATATAACCAGTTTCCTTTGGGGGATTTTTTTAGCCGGGGCATAACCTTAAAGATGGGCCAATGTCCTGCCACTGCTTATGTAGAACATCTTTTGGAATGGATTAAAACGGGAAAGATAGATGCCACAGATATTATTACCCACCGTCTCCATTTGGAGCAAGGTGAAAAGGGTTACCAATTTTTTGATCAAAAACAAGACAATTGTATCAAAGTAGTTTTGTATCCCTGAGCTGGTTTTCACTAATACTATTTCCAATCACCATATTAGAAGCAAGGGAACTGTTTCCTTGCTTCTTTTTGCTGAATAAGCCTGAGGAAAATATTACGATTAGGAATTGGCTGCTACTCGCAGTTTGTCATCAACCCATGTTATAATTAAAGGATAGTTATTAAACGGCATACGCGAGGTGCAACTATGTTCACTATAAACGATGGCATGATAGAAAAGTTGGCCGCCAGCAGGCAGGTCTATCATAGGGGATTATCCTATTTCCGCGGGGGACGGGTGGTTAGGTTTAATTTTAGTGAGGAAGCGCTTTGTGCTTCGGCCATAGTTCTGGGCACTGAAGAATACGAAACTGGAGCATGCTTTTCCCCGGAAGGACAAGTTATACAAGCCCAATGTGAGTGCCCCGCCTATTACCAGTATGGCGGAGCCTGCAAGCACATCGTCGCCCTTGTAAAAACCTGCCAACACAAGTTCACCCGGGCTACCGGGCCAAATGCAGCACGGCGGCGCCAACACAACACCCTTGCCGAGGGCATACTGCAGCACTTCGAGTCTAGTGCTCAAGCCCCGGAAAGGATTCCGGTGAATTTGGAAGTGACCTTTGAAATTTATTATCAAACTATATATTACAAGCGGGAAATGGTCAGTGCCATTTCCCTGCGTATGGGTGAGGACAGGCTTTACGTGGTAAAAAGTGTAAGGAAGCTCTTAGAAGCTATCGACACCGGGCAAACCCTTGTTTTCGGTAAAGGATTTGAGTATTCCATTTATAACCATGCATTTCAGCCCCAGGACCAGCCGGTAATCGAATTATTGCGGGAATTATACGAAACGGAGAATAGTATCACCGAATCCCCATGGAACTCTGGTGCGCAAAATGGACAGGGAACATTTTTTAAGGGCAAGCAAGCCTTTCTAACTAAATCCGCACTGAAGAAATTGTTTTCTGTTTGCGCCTCCGGGCAGCTAAATTTAAGCATATTTGGTGAGAAATATGAAAACGTGGAAGTTGTGGAGGAAGACCTGCCCGTTACTTTTACCGTGGATAATAAGGACGGCAACCTTCTGCTTAAGTGGGAGGCGCTGGGGTTGGTTCCACTGGTTAAGACGGGAGAGTATTTCTTTTATGAAGGTAAAATATACCATATTTCGGAACGTCAAAAAAGGTGTTTAGTGCCGCTTTTAATCGCCTTTAACCAATCTTCCAATAGTATTCAGTTCACAGATGAGCAAAAGGAACGCTTCGTGGTGGATGTTTTGCCGGTCATCAAAGAGTCGGGGCGGGTGGAAATCTCCCCCTCTTTGCAGGAAAGTCTTTATGAGCCCGGCTTGGAGGTTGAGCTATACCTGGACCGGGAGGGGGATGCCATTACGGCCAGGGTGGACTTCCTGTACGGCGAAATAAAGTTTAATCCCTTTACCGGCCGCCCGGATAGCGGACTGCAGGGTAAAACACTAGTGCGTGATGTAGAAACCGAGCGGGCGGTTTTAAACCTGGTGGAGCAGGCTGAATTCAAGAATTTAAATGGTAAGCTGCACCTGGATGAGGACGAAAAAATCTATAATTTTGTGCATCAAATTCTACCCAGGTTACAGGAATGGAGCAACATCTACTACTCGGAAGGCTTTCGCGGCCTCAAGGTTAGAAATGCAGCCGGTTTTTCCGGCGGAGTTCGCCTCAGCGAGGACAGCGACATGCTGGAATTCTCCTTCCAGCTGGGGGATATTGACATGGCAGAGCTGGGCGATGTTTTTAGCTCCCTGCGGGAAAAGAAAAAGTATCACCGCCTTAAAGATGGCTCATTTTTACCCCTAGATGCCTCTGATCCGTCCCTGGCACAAGCCGTGGACATGATCGATACCCTAAACATTTCAGAGCGGGACCTAAAAAAAGAAACTGTACATATTCCCAAATACCGGGCCCTATACCTGGACCAGTGTATAAATAACCACGATCTGGACGTAGAAAGAAACCAGGGTTTTAACAAGCTGATACAGAACATCACCCACCCCCGGGATACCGACTTTAAAGTACCGGAAAACTTTGAGGGGGTACTGCGCGATTACCAGACGATAGGGTTCAAATGGCTAAAAACACTGGCCATGTATGGTTTGGGAGGCATTTTGGCTGACGATATGGGGCTGGGGAAGACCATCCAGACCCTTGCCTTTATCCTTTCCGAGCGGGAGAGGGTGACAGCACCCGCGCTGGTGGTAGCGCCCACTTCCGTGGTCTACAACTGGCAAGATGAAGCCCGTAAATTCGCCCCTGAATTAACGACAGTAGTAGTAGCGGGAAACCCCAAAGATCGCGAGGACCAGCTTAAAGAGGCCCGGCATGCCCATCTTGTCATCACTTCCTACTCCCTCATCCGGCGCGATGCGGAGCAATATGAAGATATAAATTTTAGCTATTGCTTGTTAGATGAGGCCCAGCACATTAAAAACCCGGGATCATTGGGCTCCCGGGCCGTTAAAACCATTAAGGCACGAGGCTATTTTGCCCTTACCGGCACCCCCTTGGAAAACAGTTTATCCGAGTTGTGGTCCATCTTCGATTTTGTAATGCGCGGCTACTTGTTATCTCGCCAAAAATTTATTAAAAAGTACGAGCGCCCGATTACCAAAGACCAGGACCGGGCGGCCATGGATGAGCTGCAAAAGCAAATTGCCCCCTTTATTTTGCGCCGGATGAAAAAAGACGTACTTAAGGAACTGCCGCCCAAAACCGAAAGCAGGATGCTCACTGATCTGACCCAGGAGCAGAAAAAAGTATACCTTAGCTATCTACACCGGATAAAGGGCGAGATTAATGCGGCCATCGCGGAAAAAGGCTTTGAAAGGAGCCAGATCAAGATATTGTCGGCCCTAACAAGGCTCCGCCAAATCTGCTGCCACCCGGGAACTTTCCTGGAAAATTACCAGGGTGACAGCGGCAAACTGCTGAGCTTAAAGGAAATGGTGCAGGACGCACTGGCCGGAGGACACCGCATCTTACTTTTCTCCCAATTTACTAGCATGTTGGCAATCATCCGTAATCATCTGGATAAAGAGGGAGTATCATATTTTTACCTGGATGGCTCCACAAAAACCGAAGAAAGAGGGCGGTTGGTGCGGGAGTTTAACGAGGGAGCAGGCGACATCTTTTTGATTTCTTTGAAGGCTGGTGGCACCGGCCTCAACTTAACGGGGGCAGATATGGTCATCCATTACGACCCGTGGTGGAATCCCGCTGTGGAAGAGCAGGCAGCAGACCGCGCCTACCGCATCGGCCAGGAAAACCCGGTGCAGGTAATAAACCTCATCACCCGGGGCACTATCGAAGAAAAAATATTCGAGCTGCAGCAAAAGAAAAGGGCCATGATCGACTCTGTGATTAAGCCAGGACAGACCATGCTCTCCCGGATGACCGAGCAGGAATTGAGAGAAATCTTTAAAGCGTGAAAGCTAAAAGTAAACGCCAACGGGCCATTATTGATTTAAAGGCGGCAAAATGTCGCTGTGCCGGTGCGGCTTGTCAGGCAACCGTCCACCGTCCGTTGACCAAGAATAGATTGCCATCAGGAGGAATTAGCATGAAGGCTGCGATTGTCTTTGCATCAACTCATGGAACAACAGAAAAAGTGGCACAATCACTTAAGGAAAACCTTAACGGAGATGTGAAAATAATAAACTTAAAAGAGGACCCCAAGCAAGACATAACAAAATACGACACATTGATAATTGGCGGATCAATTCATGCCGGCTCTATCCAACAAAAAGTTAAACAGTTTATTGAGCGAAACAAAAATGCCTTAACCACAAAGAGGCTTGGCTTATTCTTATGCTGCATGCACGAGGGTGAAAAAGCTCAGAAACAATTTGAAACCGCATATCCTGAGGAATTGAGAAATGCATCTGTTTCCAATGGGTTTTTGGGTGGGGAATTTATGTTTAAGAAAATGAATTTTTTCGAAAAGGTAATGGTTAAAAAAGTGGCTGGAGTAACAAGCGACGTTTCGAAGATTGACGTCGATGCAATCAAGAAGTTTGCCGATAAATTTAATCATTTCCAATAATTAGCCTTTGACTATTATGCTGATTTTAGGTATAATTATTCTTGTGCCTCAGATAAAAAAAGAATAGCATCACGATGCTCGTTGAGGTCACGGGCCCATAGCTCAACGGAAGAGCATCCGGCTCATAACCGGCTGGTTCCAGGTTCAAATCCTGGTGGGCCCACCAATTTAAACGGCCCCATGGTCAAGCGGTTCAAGACACCGCCCTTTCACGGCGGTAACCCGGGTTCGAACCCCGGTGGGGTCACCACGGGCGATTAGCTCAGTTGGGAGAGCGCCTGCCTTACAAGCAGGATGTCGGCGGTTCAAGCCCGTCATCGCCCACCAATGCAAAAGAACACCCACAAGCTATTGCTTAAGGGTGTTCTTTTGCGTTTCCTCGCTGATCATAATCCTTTAAAGGTAAAGTCTAAGTTAAATCGAATAATTACATCCAGAGGTGAAATTCCTTGACCAATGAAAGCTGTACCAGCGATTACCCTAACCAAATTCACCACCTAACCGTGTCCCCCAGCCGGCACTTATGGATGGGAAATGATGAACTTCTAACATACAGCCACAGACCCATGGGGATCTCCAAGGGTGAATTGGATGCTAATGCAAAAAATATGCTGCTGCGTTACCTTTGCCGAGATCATTTTACCGGCGCCTTTTACGCCGAATATGTTCCTTACACGCAGCCCCTGGACATAGTGGAATTTCTACACCGGGCATGGATGCCCAAAGGAGGTACGGAAGTACCACAAATATTTTGTGGTGTACCAAATATTTTAACAGTATCTGAAGAACTGTGGAATCCGCACATCCTACACGTATTAAAAAAGGCCGGCATTAAAGTCAAACAGCCGCCTAGCGGCATGACGTTTTCCCGGGAGCTAGATCCCTTTGAAGCATTAGTATTATTTAACGAAGAAGATTCTCAAGAACGTTACGTGAAAAATGTAAACCAGGTTCTGGCCCTGCATATGGATCAATATAACACCGTGCTTCCGGTAAGCAAAAGTAAGTCTTCCAGGTGGGACCATTATAAAATGCGGTTTGATAAATTTACGCCTGAGTTTCCTGCCCCGTTTGCCCAGTTTTCGGATCAGGATCTCCCGCATTTTAGTGAACAGGAATTATGGAAACTTCGAGTATATAACCCTTTACGTGCCCAGTGGCTGGCCCAGGAGAAAAGACGCCTGCAACGGGAGGGTCCGAGTTATCACGAATTATTACGAGATCTAGCTGAAGCTCAAGTTTGGCCTGTATTTGAACAGTGGGGCGAATACAGCAAGATAACAAAATCAAAAAACGCCCACGAACTATCTTCTCTACCCACCGAAGTTCAGGCCTTTCCCCGGCGTTTCTGTACAGCCATGGAAAGTGCTCTCCACTTTGATCCGTGCTGCGTAATGGCCCTGGCTTATTACGGCATCTTCCTATTGGAAGTAGGTCGGGAAAAGGACGCAGGTAAGGCGGAAGGGCTTTTGAAGCAAGCTGTGGAACAGGGACGTAAGGAGTTAGTGTGGGACGGAAAAGCGCACCCACACATGCGCCTGGAAAACCGCCCGTACCTGCGGGCACTGCAACATCTGGTCAAATTACTAAAATACCAAGGGCGATCCGAAGAGGCACATCATTATGTACAGGAACTAAAAAACCTGGATATCGATGACCGGTACAAATCCAATCTCCTTTGACTCGCTACACGTTAGCGAACTCTTCTCTAGTATTTATATAATGTGCAATGAGGTAGACTACGGCAAACACCGGAAAAGAATAAATATGTTTCCAGTGTTTGGGGTCATAAAATCCCACCCATTGCACAATTGGTTCTGCAATAAAAGCAGTTATACCGGCAAAAATAACTGCCTTTAGATATGGATTCACATTGGGCTTGTACTGCAGCATAAACATCACGCTTACAGGTAAAAGTGTAAGGTCCCATGGCGCGAAAGCAGGGAGGAAGGGAGAAACTTCGTAAAAATACTGCCAAACACCCAGACTAACCCCAACAAAATCGCTAATCAGCGCAAAAATCATAACGGGGAAACCGGCACACAATAGCCGGTATGTGCTTTCCTTTTTTCTAAATAAAACCCAAAACAACCATGGAATAACAGCTAGGGCAAGTGCTAACCACCAGTGCCAGGTAAACAGTACATGATTGATCCAAATATTAAAAATATCTCCATTTGCCTTTTCAATTAAGTTGTAGGCTTTTTCAATATCATTTCTTATGACATCTTCCATTCCTTTCAGACAGCCTTTGTTGATACCATCTCCCTTAATTATCATATCGATACTAGGATACATAAAAGTTATTGCTGCTTGAAAACATTATTTATCGGAAGGGGTTATATCCTATGTCCCAAGTTAATAGTCCGTTAGAAATTTATAAGGTTCTTCCTAAATCAAACTGTAGAAAGTGTGAGATGCGGACATGCATGGCCTTTGCCGATGCTGTGCTAAAGGGCAAAAAGGGCCTCCATCAATGTCCCTACTTAGAAAACAGCATCATCGAACAGTTTGAGGGAAAGATTAGCAACCGGTCATTGCGCATTGAACAGCAGCAGGAACAAATGATGGAACATCTGAAAGCAGAAGTTGCTGCTATTGATTTTGCCTCATCGGCCGAAAGACTGGGGGCTTCATATTCCAACGGGAATTTGATCATTAATGCTCTTGGGAAAGACTTTATCGTTGACGCCAAAGGGAATATAACATCAGAATGCCATGTAATTACGTGGTTAACAGTACCACTGCTTAACTATATTAAGCAGTGTCAGGGAAAAGATCCAGCCGGGAAATGGATACCGTTTAGGGAACTACCGAACGGAAGAGCCAGGCAGCCTCTTTTTGGACAGAGATGCGAAAAGCCGTTACAAAAAATCGCCGACACTCACATGGATCTTCTCTTCGATAAAGTTGTATATATTTTCGGTGGTAAGTACGTGGAGACCAATTTTGCCTCTGATATTTCGCTGGTTTTACATCCTTTACCCAAGGTGCCTATGCTGATCAGCTACAGTAAACCGGAAGAGAACCTCTCCAGACTAAATATTTTTTTCGATACTTATACTGAAAATAATCTGGATGCGGAATCAATCCAAATGCTATGCACCGGACTTGCAACCATGTTTGAAAAGATAGCCTTCAGACATGGTTAAAAATGTTAGAATTTACACAGTAGTCTTTAAATTTAAATCTATACCCGGAAAGCGTTGAAATATTGAGCAGTAAATTCGGATAGCATAAATACCAAAGAATTCAAAAGAAATCTGTTTTGACCGGCAGCACATCATAAAGTACAAGGAGTGCTTGAAACAAATGCAGCAGTTGGCAAATGAAGTAAGAAAACTGAGGGCCAAATTCATACTTTCAGAGTCTGAAATGATAGATACCGCTAAAAAGTTTCAAAGGGCCATGCAGGCTGGCAGAGAGGGAAAGGACAGTTCTTTGAAAATGCTGCCGGCCTTTTTAGCCAAACCTATAGGTAATGAAAAAGGGGTATATTTAGCTGTAGATCTTGGCGGTACAAATGTACGTGTAATGATCATCGAGTTAAAGGGGAACGGGAATTATAAAATTTTAGACCGGCACGCCTTTCCGCTGAAAAATAGCCAAAAAGGTCACGACTTTACGTCCGAAACATCGAGCGCCGCAGCACTTTTTGGGTATATTGCCGAAAGAATTAAAAGTATGGTAGCAACGAATTCATTTTACCCTCTGGGGTTTACCTTCTCTTTCCCCAGCAGGCAAACGGCAGTCAACCAGGCGGTACTTATAAAATGGACTAAAGAGATTAAAACACCAGGGGTGGAAGGTAAAGATGTGTCAAAGATTCTTGCCGGTGCCCTTGATGATAAAAACCTTCACCAGGTTGTCCCCAGGGCCATTATCAACGATACCGTGGGCACACTATTAACAGCTTCCTACCGTGACCCTTTTACAGATATTGGGTCAATATGTGGTACGGGCCACAATTCATGCTACGTAGAGCCTCAATCATTGACTTCCGGTGAGATTATTAATATGGAATCAGGTAATTTTAACGCACTGCCGTTTACCGCGTATGACACCGAGCTGGATAAACAAAGTGATATACCGGGAGAGCAATGCCTGGAAAAGATGGTCAGTGGAAAATATATCGGGGAACTGACCAGGATCATACTTCAAGACTTTATCAAACAAAACCTCATTTTAACCAACAACCAGTCAGATATTTTTTTCTCACCCTATATGATTAAGGCCGAAGACATTTCTTTATTTTTAGATGACGAAAGCTCAGAATTAACCGGTATATTCCAATGGCTACAAAGTGTTTGTGGGGCTTCCGGCGCCCTTTTAGAAGAACGCATAACCCTTCGTACCATTGCATCTATAGTTGTCACGAGATCAGCGCAACTTGTGGCAGCATCGTACTTTGGTGTATTACAACATATCGACCCCCGGCTGGAAAGAAAGCACAGCATTGCCATAGACGGTTCTTTATACGAGTTTACCCCTGGTTATGCGGCTAAACTGAAGGTTACGCTGAATAACCTGCTCAAGGAAAAATCAGAATTAGTGACGTTAAAACTGACTAAGGATGGCTCGGGAGTTGGAGCAGCGGTAGCAGCTGCACTGGGGGACAAGGGGCAGCTTCATGATTGATTACAATGACGTAGTCAAAAAACAAGTAAGGGCATGGAAGATTCGCTCGTTAAAAAATGAAAACTCGTTAAGCAGAATGACGAAGGGAATACAAGTCAAGATTAACAAAAAGATACCCCAACGTGTCCACGCTGTAATTACCCATACCGTAAAAGGTATCATCCATTCTGTTATATTTAGCTTAAAGTTCATCCCCAATGAACCACCAAGCATCGGGTTAGATTTAGAAGCGCGTGATAGACTGGCCTGGCGTACCCTTGTAAAATATAGAAAAATTGCATCCCTGGAAGGAGCAGGTACCGGTGCCGGTGGATTTCTACTGGGCATGGCCGACTTCCCGGCTTTAATTGCCATCAAAATGCAAATGTTATTTGAATTGGCGCATATTTATGGTTACGACACGCGTAACAAAGAAGAACGTTTTTTCCTGTTGTACATATTTCAAATCACCTTTACTACAGCAGACCAGCGAAAACATCTTTTCCCAATTATTGAAGGGTGGAATGAAGTCGCCCTAACCGACATTAACTGGGAACAATTTCAAAAGGATTACAGAGATTCACTGGACCTGCGCAAGATGCTGCAGCTAATTCCCGGGGTGGGAGCTATTGTAGGAGCCTGGGCTAATTATGGGTTATTGCGAGAGCTCGGCATAGCTGCTATAAACTGTTTTCGAATACGCCACCTGGGTTTAAATGAACTATAAAGAAAAATGTTTTCCGTAAGCAAGGCAAGGAGTGGTATAGTGGGATTTTTCGATTGGTTAATCTATTATGGATATGATGAAGACGGCTATGACGGAGAAGGGTATGATCAAGACGGATACGACCGGGATGGATATGACCGAGAGGGATACGATAAAAAGGGCAACAAAAAGCACCCCTGAAAGGTGCTTTTTTTCAATGCCTCCAGGTAACGTTTTCCTTTATTGTCGAATATTATAACTAATGATTACTGGAGGTGAATTTATTATGTCAGAAGAGAAGAAAGAAACTATGAAAACGACTCAGTACCAAACTAATTACGAACCACTGGACCGTATGTACCCAGATGTTTATTACCGTTGTTACCCATATGTTAAACAAGCTTGTGAAATGTACGATAATCCTGATAACCCTGGATTTTACCCGTATCCCACCAGAGTAGCAGTCGAACAGATGACTGAATATGTTTTTCAAAGAGTCGATGCCGGCGACTACACACAATCAATGGATAGGCAATATTACGGCGGAGGCATTCTAAGGCCTTTAATAGGCATTCTGGTTATTCGAGAGTTATTAAGAAGAAGAGGACCTTACTACTATTATTAATCAACAGACCCCCTGAAAAGGGGGTTTGTAAATTATACGAAAAAAGGGATTCGGTTAAATATTCATAAAGGCATCCGTGTCAAATTTAATGGCACAGGATTTATGTTTTTCCTGCCTGTCCCTTCCATCTGAGTAGATTAATTCTCCCGATGCCAGCATTTCTTCTACCTGTTCCAAACGCTTATCCAAATTGGTCAGCGTTCGCTGCAAAGATTCCATTAGCCCTAGTGCTTCACGCATCCTTTTACTACGAGAACCCGGAGGATACTGCCATATCCAGTGGTCAGACGGCAGGCGAAGTTCCAAACGCTTATCCTTGATCATGCTACGGAATCCTCCTTCCTTTAACTGGTTAGTGTGCATTTACTACCTTCAAAAACCCTGCTGCGTTTGCCCACTGAGGTTCAGGTAATACGTAAGCTTCAGGGAAAAGCGAAGTCATTGAACGCAGCATTTCGGCACCACCGCCTGCCAGGTAGACCTTCTTAATGAAAGCCAGCCTGTCACCGAGGGCAGCCTTCACCTGATCTGATATAGCCAATGCTATATCAGTACGGGCCTGGTTGATGACCCCGGAAAAGTCTCTTTCCTTACCGTAATAAGTTATCCTACCGGACTGGGAAATAATTTCCGGCACCCTTATGGCTGCCAGGGGCATTCCAGTGGAGGACAGGAACTCCTGGGCTACAATCTCGTAAATGGCCTGCACACCCGTTTCCACCGAACCACAGAGACTGGATACCGGCTTCACATTGCCTTCAGCCACTTCTGCTGTAACATAATCGGTAGTCTTTTGCCCGATATCCACCAACAGAACCATTCCGTTCTGTGGTAAATCAGGTGCCATAAACAAGGCTCCCGCCCCTTGAGGATAAACCACCGCTTTACCGAAACTAATTCTTTTTAGCTTATTTCCGTTTACAGACACCTCTGCATGCAGGCCCTCCAGATGATTTTTTAACTCTTCCCTTTGGGTACGGTAATATGCGACCGGCAGGCCTGCCACCACCATCGCCCCCGGGCCGGTATTTAAAACCCTGGCCGCGGCCAAGGCCAGAATGTCATGGTTAGGATGGCGGTGTTTCTCACGGTCCAGGGAAAAACTTGCCCCGTGCCCTTCCCGTAAGGCCATTTCCCCCACAAAATATTTACTTGTTGTACCGTCTACCCGGCGTATTTCCACTACATGGCCACTATCGCTTTGGGAGGATAGGTCCACCAGTGAAAGTTTCCTAAAAGGTGCCACAACGGAAGGAATAATGACTCTATTACTTGTGGTTATACTTTTGACATGGCTGTATCCTATATCCATAGCGATATGCATTGAATACCACTCCCTTTTACATTGATGTTTTTCAACTTCTATCTATTATCTTCCAGAACCAGTGTTCTATTTATTATAGCGGGAACAAATGTTCTCAGTCAATGCATTTTTTATTAGATTAGCACCCACCATATAAATTTTACATCAATTTGTTAAATCCTTCCTCCATTAACCAAATAATTCCATACAGATTTGACACCGAAATATTTAAAACACCTATAATTCGACAGTTTTCCCGAAGGTTATATATTAACAAGTGTAAAATATATTAATCCTACATCCTTTCTCAGAATATGTCGCCTTGGGGGAATCAAATAATGAGTAATGCGATTGTTAAGGAATTGTGCAAACTCCGTCATAAGGTAGTTGAGCTCGAATCCTCAAACTTAGAGCTTAAAAGAGAACTCGAAGAGTTGCGTAAAGTAAAAGAGAGTCAAGAATGGTTAGAAAAAGAGAGGAAAAGATTGTATTGGTTGTTGGATGAACTGCCGGCCTTTGTATATCTTCAGGCCCAGGATTATTCTATTACCTATGCCAACAGATTTTTTTGGGATAAATTCGGATCCTCCTCCAAAGGTGAACCATGCTACCGAACCATTTTTGGATATGACAAACCTTGTGAACGCTGTGAGACCTTCGAAGTTTTTGCAACAAAAAAGCCCCAAACATGGCAATGGGAGGATAACGGGGGACGAGCATACCACATTTACAACTATCCTTTTCTTGATATTGACAATTCATTTCTGGTGTTAGTATTGGGTTTTGATATTTCAGAACACAAAAGGTTAGAAAGAATGCTTTCTTCACAAAAGGGACAGTTGCAAGAGCAGTTATTCTTCTCTAATGCCCTCAAGCGCATTGCAGAAACTGTTTTTTACAACCACAAAACCCAAGCAATTCTCGAAAATATTGTAGAGATTATCGGTCAAGCCCTTAGTCACGACCGCGTTCTGATATACGATATAGACTTTGAAAAAAATCAAGGAATAGCTTTGTGTGAGTGGCTGGATTCCAATATAACTTCAATTAATATTACCTACGACTTAGACCTATTTTCTAGCACATACAGGTCAATAAAGGACAACAAACAGCCCATAGAAAGTCATTTTGATGCTTATAACCGCCTTTTAATAGCTGACGGTGTAGCGGATTTGCTTCATAAAACCATGCATATAAAGAGTCTTTTATGGTACCCTTTTGGTTTCCGCAAAAACGGTTTCTATTGTTTGATCTTTAATCAAGTCAATAACCGCTGCAGTTTGCGGAAGGAAGAATTGGAATTTATTAATGCCGCGGCTAAACAGATTGAAATTGGGATTCAAAAGTTGAACATGCAGCAGGAACGTGAAAGAAGTCAGGAAGCATTTTCCAAGGCTTTTAACTTTAGCCCGGATCCCATGACCATAACGTCATTTCCAGAGGGCAGGCTTATCGATGTCAATGAGAGCTGGTTAAAGGTTATGGGCTACAAATATAACGAAACGGTAAGCAAAACAATTCAAACGCTAAAGATTTGGAAGGATATTGCAGAACGAAACAAAGTTCGTTCTACCCTGGAGGAAAAGGGGGCCGTTCATAATTTAGAAATGGTATTTGTCAAAAAGAATGGGGAAGAACGGATAGGGTTATTTTCGGGAGATATTATAACCCTATATGGCAAAAAATGTTGTCTTGCTGTAATCAAAGATATTACTGAATTAAGGAAATTTGAAAAGGAAATCATTCGCATCGAACAGCTAAACCTGGTTGGACAAATGGCCGCTGGGATTGCACACGAAGTTAGAAACCCCATGACAACAGTTCGTGGTTTTCTACAGATGTTTAGAAGCAATCAAGAACTAACCGGTTACACCAGCCGCTTTGACTTGATGATTGACGAGCTGGATAGAGCTAACGCTATTATTTCACAATTTTTGTCTCTGGCCAAAAGTAAACCAGTGGACCAGAAAATGCAAAACCTAAATTCCGTGATCGAAACATTATACCCGTTAATTCAAGCAGATGCCTTTGAGTCGGACACATATATTAGCTTGGATTTACATAATATTCCCGATGTACTAATCGATGAGAAAGAGATGCGTCAGCTAATTTTAAACCTCACCAGTAACGGCCTGCAGGCAATGGATAGAGGTAAAACACTTACCATAAAAACCTACCCTGGGAAAAATGAAGTTGTTTTAGCTGTACAGGATCAAGGTGCAGGAATTGAACCGGATTTAGTTGATAAGCTGGGCACCCCATTCTTAACTACCAAAGATGAGGGTACAGGGTTAGGACTGGCAGTCTGTTATAGCGTGGCTGCCAGGCATAATGCAATTATTGAGGTGAAGACAGGCGCTGAAGGTACCACCTTCTTCGTTAGATTCAAGGTACCCCAGTATTAGGTATCACCAGATCATAAAGGCCCCCTGAGATAAATCCCCAGAAGGCCTCGTGACAATCAATCTATTAATCGGGACAGCATCTCGATTAGGAGTGACTCAGATAAGCAGGGATTACCTTAGTCCATCCTTTTACCTGAATCCTTTCTAAAATGTTCCAGCGTTAACTCGCTATACTCTAATGTACCCATAACCATTAGCAGTGACCGTCACAGCCATCATGCTGGCCATCAGGATGGGTACATAGACTTTCCCCCGATTGAAGCTTTCCATTCACAAAATCGTTCATAATCTGGTCAACCTGTCCTGATGCCCCTATAATGGGCTTGATATTATTTTCAGCAAATAAGGCCAGTGCTTTTTGACCCATGCCGCCGGCAATTACACAATCTACATTTAGCCCCTTCAAATAGGGAGGCAAGAAACCGGGCTTGTGCCCCGGGTTGGTCACATTTTGAACATTTTCCGGCCGGCCTTCTACAACGTCAAAAAGTACATATTCCTGACATTTACCAAAATGTTGAGACACATAACCACCATCAACAGCGATTGCCACTTTCATATCTATTCCTCCTGTAAATTATTTATAAAACTTTGGTACCAAAATTCTATTACTATTATGAACATATGTCAATATATTAAGTAAACTATTTCGGTAGCCCATCGCCTAAATTGGTGGAATGAGCTGGGAATCTTCGGTTACAGGAGGCTTATTAGAGGGAAGGGGATAAGAGCGGCTGGACAATTTAAACCTTATGCAAGGTTTTAACCAGCTCTACCGGTACCTCATAGCGGGCCGCGAATTCATAAACGGTTTCTCCTGGGTATGGTATGCGTTCCGATAGTAGGAGTTCCGCAACAAATCTGTCCGCTTCGTTTTCAAACTTCCCAGCGTTAAAGTACGTTTCCAGCAACATAAAGTAATTTAACTCCGGGTGAAGTAGCCGGTGTGCTATTTCATGACATATGACCAATTTTGATGATGTTATTAATAATAAACAACAACACCAAGATGTTTTAAAAGACAACGCTCAAAAACAAAGTTTTTATACCGTTAACCCTGCAGCAGGAATTCGCAAGGCCAATTTCTCCTACCGAGGTGGACAGGCTCCTAACCTATTTGCGCGGCGGTATGGACGATGAGGTTGTCTGCGATGCTATAAAGCGTGCTGCCCTACAGGGCTCTCCTAGGGTTACCTACGTTGAGGACATCTTTAAAAACTGGTGGGCGCAGGGTGTACGGGATATTGCCGGCGTTGAGCGCTCGATCAAGAATTCAAAGAACGCAAGAGAGCCAGAAGAGGTGAAGCATCAAATCATGCTCAAAATTCACCGAAATCTAAGTATGCGGGACTCATCCCCACCTTCGGATATCCTGGCAAGAGGATGAGCTTTACCAGCTGCCAGTGCTAATGGGGCGGGAAAAGCTGCCCTACAAACAAGCCGGTCTTCACCTGCCCCGCAGCCCCGACGCCTGCAGGTACATGTACCGGAAAATGAAAAACGCGGGGGTAATCTAACGCCTGGTCATTGTACGGAGTCTCTTTTCCCTTAAATCTCAAGGCCACGTAAACTAACTTTAAAAGGCATGTCCGTACAATCTTAATGACGCGAAAACCCCATTAACCAAAGTTCCGTACAAAATTAACCAACAACAAAGCAAACTATGTTTGACACATTCACAGAACACCTGTTTCACCCAGAAGAACTTAGCTTTTCATATTAGGTTCCGCCGCACAAACTTAATAGTCATATATCGTACACGTTACATTTTTTTAAAGTATTGACATCAATATGAACCGGGCTTATGCTATCCAACAACCGGCGAACGAAGGTTTGGAATCGGGCCTGCCGGTCCCGGCTCCTGCCCATCTCAAGGAAGGAGGTAAGTGGAAATGGCAGTAGTCAATATTCCCACTGAAGCAGTACTCCGCCTGCGGTTCAACGTAGGTACTGACGGCCAGGGAAACCCGGAATTCAGCAACAAAAACCTTTACCACATCAAGCCTGACGCGCTGGATGCCGATCTACACGAAGTGGCCGCAGCACTGGCCGGCCTGGTGCAGGATCCCCTGGACTCTGTAACGCGCATTGACACCGGAGAACTAGTAAACCAAATATAAATTTGGCCTAACTCCTAACCAACTAGTCAACTAGCCAACGAACCAACTAAAAGGAGGTGAAACTAATGCCGTCACAAACAGCCAGACAGTGCGCATGACTTTCAGAAGTCAGGGTGGCACCAGCATGACCATCAGCCTGGACAATCCCCGTACGGATCTAACTGCCGCCGAAGTGGAAACCGTAATGGACACCATTATTGCAAAAAATATCTTCAGCACCAACGGCGGAGATCTAGCATCCAAATATGATGTAAAGATCATCGACAAGACTACTAACGATCTTTACGATCCGGCGTAGTGTGTTTTAGGGAGGGCGCACGCCCTCCCGCTATATTTATCGTAGAGGTGATACATATGGAGGAAATTCTGCAGGGAATCGCCAACGTTGGCTTTCCCATTGTGGTAGCGGCTTATTTACTGGTACGCATTGAAGGAAAATTGGAATAACTTACCATTAGCATTCATAAGCTGGCCCGGGTTGTCGGGGAAAGACTAGATGCAGGGGGGTAGCAAACAATGTAAACACACTCATATAATTGTGCACCATACCGGTGCCGAGGAAAAGAACGCAGAACAAGTAAAACAGTACCATTTATCCCTCGGGTGGGGGGATATAGGATATAACTATGTAATCGAACGCAGCGGCCAGGTAGTCGAGGGTCGTCCGCTGGACCTTCCCGGAGCCCACTGCCGGGCCGGGGGTATGAATCATTGTTCCATTGGCGTGTCAGTAATCGGAAACCTGGAAAAGCACCCTTTGCCGCAGGTACAGCATGAAGCCTTATGGGGGCTTTTACAGGAGCTGGCCGGCCGGCACCGCATCCCGGTGGAAAACATTCTTGGGCACAGGGAAGTACCGGGAGCGGCAACAGCCTGCCCGGGTAAGTTTATGGATATGAATTGCTGCGGAGCAAGCAACAAACAACAAGAGCAGAGGATTATGCCCGGCAGTTACATCAGAAGGGAATTGATGCTTTTGTTGTCCAAGAGTAAGGATTTTACCGGTTATATCTTAATGGCTTATAGCTTTCGATTTGGTTATTAATTTTTATATAATCCTCTCACATGCAATGCCTTTTATCTCACCTGGCTCTATTTCCCATAATTTTTTACGAAAATAGATTACTTCAAATAATCAGACACCGTTAATTTAAGTAAAAAGGGGACCGGAATATATGGAAACATCTAGTGCATTCCTTTTGGGAAAACATTTGGGGTAGTCCTTTGGGGTCGCTTTTTTGACAGGATTAACAGGATTGTTAGGATTTTGCCTTGCTTGTATTTGATTATTATTCCTCTATATACAATGAGTGGTCAATCATAGTTGTTTTTAATTTTTTAGAATAATTGAATTTAAGGTTAACTATTATATCTTACCCTTATAAACAATAACCTTTTAACACTTTTCTTTAATCACTTATCTTGCAAATCCTGTAATCCTGTCAAAATGTTTTTTCTGTGTCTTTATTTTTCTTTTTTAGCCCTATCCTTAATCCTATCCATGTCTTAATCCCTTTCCTTTTCTACGAAAATAAACATCGGGAACAGGCTTGAGTTTGATACATAGTTTTTAGCGGCTTAAATTAGGGCTTAATGTCCTTTAATTTAAAATAAAAGCCCCAAATAATAAAATGCTAAATACTAAAGATAACAAATCCTTACTTTTAAAATCCCTATCCCGTGAAATCCCGTTAATCCCGTCAAAGAACTAAAAGACCCTAAAGAAATACCCCACAATGTCAGTGGTCAATCAAGGTTGTTTTTAATTTTTTAGAATAGTTGAATTTAAGGCTAACTCTTATATCTTAGCCTTATAAACAATAACCTTTTAACACTTTTCTTTAATCACTTATCTTGCAAATCCTGTAATCCTGTCAAAATGTTTATTTCTGTTATGTCAATTGCCCCTAATACAGGAAATGGTATCCATATATCGAAGCATACAGAAAAAGGATAAGAGTTTAAACTAAGGTGATAATTATTATGAATGCAGCGAAGTTAAAGAAAGAACAAAAAAGCTGACCATCTGGAAAAAGGGAGACCAGAGGGCACCACACAAACCCCTTTTGATTTTGTATGCCCTGGGCCAGCTGCAGAATGACGGCCCAAGGCTTTTGTCCTACCAGGATGTAAAGGCCAGGCTCAAGTATCTGTTAAAAGAATTTGGCCCGCATAGACAATCCTACCATCCGGAACACCCTTTTGTGCGATTAACGAATGACGGTATCTGGAACCTGAATGCCGACCCCGATCTTGTTCACATTAAAGACAGATGGCTTCTGGACAATGATGTGGCCGGAGGTTTCAGTGACGATGTCTATTCCTTGTTAAGCAGGGACGAGAACCTAATGCGGGAGATTGCGCAAATAATTTTAAACAAACATTTTCCCGAGACAATCCATGCAGACATCCTTGAATCCATAGGGCTTAATATTATCCTTGAACCCGAAGGCCTGAAAAATGAACGTGACCCTGCCCGACGAAGGGACCCCAGGTTTAGAGAAAGGATATTAAGGGCTTACGAGTACAGTTGTGCGGTATGTGGAATTAATGTCATGTTAGGCGGTAATTTCGTAGCGGTCGAAGCAGCACATATCAAGTGGCACCAGGCCGGCAGGCCGGACAGGGAAGAAAATGGCGTGGCGCTGTGTGCCATGCACCACAATCTCTTTGACAGAGGAGTCTTTACCATAGCCCCCACAAGGGAATTAATTGTCTCACAGAAGGCCCATGGCACCAATGGACTTGAGGAATGGTTGATGAGATACCAGGGCAAACAAATTCGCAACCCCGTACACCCAGGCTACCAGCCCGGTAATTTATACATGGAATGGCACTTAAAAGAGGTCTTTAGGGGTCCGGCGAGGTACCGGGTGGGTTAATAATGATTGGTTTGTAACTGTGTCGTTGATTTGCATCAGTTTACACAGAAATTTGAGTGGTGTGAATAAAAAAACAGGTATAAACGTTCTAAAAAGAACCGGTTTTATGCCTTTTTTTGCTTTACGAACACATTGTGGCGTTGTTAGGTTAAATTATTTACCATACAGAACTCCGATAGGCCAATACTGACGATGACCCGGACAGGAAAAGCCGGTCTAGGGGTCTACCATGGTAATTGTAAGCCATACCCCCGGAAAAAATTTTAATGTTAGTAAGTCTAGTAACTATAACTAACAAGAAGGAGCTGATAGAAATGTCTTATGAATATCTAGAATACTCAGAGAAGAAAAAGTTGGGTATTATCAGCTTAAATCGCCCGGACAAGCGTAATGCCCTTTCCCAGGGCCTTCTACAGGAGCTCGAGGATGTTTTACATGATATTGGGACACAGAAAAAAGCTAAAGTGGTAATAATTAAGGGAGTCGGGAAAATCTTTTCATCGGGACATGACTTAAAAGAGGTTTATGACAGTGATCCCCAGCAGTTATTAAAGCTTTTCCAGACCTGCCACTCAACTATGAGTGCTATCAGGGAAATCCCCCAGCCTGTTATTGCCCAGGTACACGGTGTGGCCACTGCCGCCGGGTGCCAGCTGGTGGCAGCCTGTGACTTGGCAGTGGCGGCTGAGGACGCTTTATTTGGCACACCCGGGGTGAAGATTGGCCTTTTCTGCAGTACACCCGCTGTATTTTTGAGCCGTAATGTAGGGAGGAAAAAGGCCATGGAAATGCTATTAACCGGAGAATTCATGCCGGCAAAAGATGCGCTAACCCATGGACTGGTTAACAAACTGGTTCCACCGGAAGAGCTGGAAGAAGCCACTGAAAAAATGGGAGCAACTATAGCCCAGTACAGCCTTTCGGCACTGGGTATAGGAAAAAAAGGTTTTTACCAGCAGTTAAACATGGAAGATTTTCAGGCACTTAATTATGCCAGCGAAGTTATTACCTTAAACTCTACCACAAATGATGCCCGGGAAGGCATTGAGGCCTTTTTAGAAAAGAGAAAACCGAACTGGACAGATAGTTAATTTTTGTTCACGGATCAATGCACTGGTCTTCAAAGGAAGGGTATATTACCCTTCCTTCTCCTCTTTCCTAAATGGTGGAAGGAGGGAATTGTGAAGGTGTTTAAATTAGAAAGAACCATTCCTAATTTGACTTAGCCGGTCGTGTGGGAATGATTCAAATAAAGAAATGCAAGCAGGTGTTAAGAGAAGATTACAGATCATCTTCTGTAGTAACCAGAGTTACTCGACAGGTTAAGTAGTGGACATATATGACGTTTGAATTTTAAAGGCGTAAAATATTTAAATGAGGGAGAACTTTTTGTATGAAATTAAGAAAGACACTTTTACTGCTCTTGGTAGCAGTATTTATCCTAACAGTAGCCGGTTGTGGCCAGGAAAGCGTTGGTAACCAAAACGGCAGTAATGAAAAAGTGGCTGTTGTTGAAGGCGAAGCTATTTACAAGCAGGAATTTGACGACCAAATGGAACAGGTTAAAGCTGCCTATAAGCAGCAGGGGCAAGATCTTGAAGCCGAAGAGAATAAGGAAGTTTTGGAAAATACTGAACAACAGGTGTTGAATGAGATGATTAATAACGTGGTTCTCTTACAGCATGCCGAAAAAGCCGGGGTAACTGCGCCTGAGCAGGAAGTGGAAAGCCAAATGGAAGCGTTTAAATCGCAATATAATGAAAGTAAATTTAGCGAGATACTAGAGGCTAACAATTTATCTGAAGCTGATTTAGGGAAAGATATTTTTAACCAGATTACAATAGATAATTATATGCAAGGAGAAATTGAAGAAGAGAAGTTGTCTGTTTCTGAGGATGAGATTAGGAAATCTTATGATCAGGTAATTGAACAGCAGCCGGAAGGTCAAAGACCTGCTTATGAGGACGTAAAGCCACAGATAGAAGGAATGTTGATGCAGGAAAAAATGCAAGCGGCAAAAAGTGAGCTTTTACAGGGCCTGAAGGAGAATATGGAAATTGAAGTACTTTTATAAGAAGTAGTTTTTAATTATTTGTAACCGGGGGCCGTTTAATATAGGCTCCCGGTTATGTTTATAAGACCTGCCACGGATACGGTTCCCGTGGCAGGTCTGACTGAAGTGGGACCGAATTTACATTTGTAGTTCTTATAGGGTTAAAGTTGACATTAACAACAATGAGTGTGATCAGGAATACTTTCTCGTCAAACGATTATGGCCATGCAGTAGAAATACGCCGGGTAGACGGTTGTTTTTTTCAGCCCGGGAACTACTAGCTTACTAGCGCCGGGACACCTAGTAACGGCCAAATCACCAGTGCAAAAAGGGCCACCATGGCCAGTACGATTAGGGTGAATGGTATACCCACCATAAAGAATTGACCGGTGGTAAATTGTTTAGATTGGTAAGCAATGGCGTTGGGTGCCGCGCCAACCAATAGCAAGAATGGTAGAGCAGCCATAGTTAGTGCAGAATACAATATAAGGTATGGGTTCACTCCCATATATTCCGCAACGACCAGTGCCACCGGTAAAGTGATGGCTATGGCCGCCACATTCATAATAAAGTTGGTCATAATGGCCACCAGGAAGGCAATAGCCAGCACAAAAACCAGCCAATGAGCATTTTCAAACATAGCCAGCCAGTTAACGGCCATCCAGTGCGCAGCACCGGTCTCCCATAAGGCGTAACCGATACTCATAGCCCCACCGAAAAGCAGAACTATGTTCCAGGGAACGCCTTTTTCCAGGTCTTCCACAGTAAACAACTTAATCATGAATAACAATATACCCGCTACCAACATGGGAACCGCCTTGTTCATGCTCGCTAAAGCCGGAATAAAGTTTTGCAGTGCCAAGACAGCTACCACAGACAGTGTTAGAAAAATAACAAATATTTCTTTTACCGTCATGGGCCCCAGCTGTGATTTAACTTCATCCACCTTTTCCTGCATACCTTCTATCTTTTGCTTTTCCGGTTTATAGAAAACATAGCACAACAAAAACCAAACCAAGAACACAGTGACCCAACCAAAGGGTAGCATCACCTTAGACAATTCAATAAAAGTAACAGTGTTACCGGTAAATTCCTGAAAAAAACCTATCGCCACCGGCGCCCGGGCCGCACCCAGCATTGTAACCATACTGCCGGCACCGGCTGCATAAGCCATGCCGATGAACATTGCTTTACCAAAATTGCTGGGCTTATCCTCATTTCCGTACATAGTCATAATGACCAGCATCATAGGATACATTGTAGCCGCTACCGCTGTATGAGCCATTACATGAGTAAGAGCGGCAGTGACAACAAAGACACCGAGCAAAATCTTTCTAGTATCATTACCCACGATAGCGAGCATCTTGAAGGCCAGCCGCGTGGTGATACCGGCTTTGGTAAATGCCAGGCCTATCAACAATGAGCCCAGAATGAATAATACCGAAGGATCCATAAAATTGGCAAATGCGTCTGTTGCCGGGCGAATCATAAAGGCCGCTTGAAAAACTCCGATAGTAATACTAGTAACACCGATGGGTATCACCTCAAAAACCCACCATGTTCCAGCCAGGAGAAAAAGTCCAATGGCCAACTGCGCTTCCCGGGCTAATTCAAATACCTTGCCGGTCGGGTCAATAGCCGGCGGCAGGGCGGGCATAAAATAAAAGAGTGAAAAAAGGGCTATCCCCAAAAAAGCAAAACCCAATCTACGGCCTTCTGCAGCAAAGTTATTTACTGGCTCGATTCCCAAAGGGGCACCGCCATTTGCTTTTGGATTATTACTAATTTTTATTTTAATCATCTCCTATAGTCGTTAGATAATTAATTAGAACATATCTCAAATTAGTGAATTCAATCACTATGATTATGTAAAAAAAAATACTCGCTTATAAATACAATTGTGTACATTGAAACGCTGACTATGCCTCCTTTGCATTAAATGATTTGCACTCAAGATAACTCTTAGTTTCGATTTCACACTACATTTATATACACTAATTATATTTGCTTTCTTAGGATTTTACAATTTTTTTTCCCTCAAAATTTTAAAAAGGGCGGGCACCCGTGAGCCAGGAAGCAAGCGGACGGCTATCAAAGGGTTTAATCGGAAGTATTGGGGCAATATTTTTGGGGGGACAAATTTGCAGGAAATCAGTCTTAAAATGTAAAAATAGTGAAAATGCCGATAAGTATCAGCTCTGGCACTGTTGGCGGTTCTAGAGGTGGTAATCGATTTCACGGACTAATACACAAGTCGTATATGGAGGATTTATAATGGCAATAGAAAAAGTAAAAGAATATTTTAAGCAATATGACATGGTAGATAAAATACTGGAATTTGATGTTTCAAGTGCAACGGTTGAATTGGCTGCACAGGCAGTGGGTTGTGAACCTAAAAGAATAGGAAAAACATTGTCCTTTAGGGTAGATGGGAAAGCTATTTTAATTGTAGTTGCAGGTGACGCTAAAATCGATAATTCCAAATACAAAGCACAATTTTCAACAAAGGCAAAAATGCTTACGCCAGACGAGGTAATTGACTTCACAGGACATGCTGTTGGTGGCGTATGTCCTTTCGGTATTAATGATGGTGTCACTGTTTACCTTGATAAGTCCCTAAAACGATTTAAGACTGTATTCCCGGCTTGTGGAAGTAGTAATAGTGCAATTGAATTAACAATGGAAGAACTTGAAAAATATTCAAATTATTCTTCATGGATTGATGTCTGTAAAGAATGGCAATAATTGGAGATCCTTGTTTTTTTTGCACTCAGAATGACAATCTTGGCTCTTTGCTATATAAAAGGAAATTTGTAATTGGATATTGAAACTACAAATTAATAATAGTATTGGTGGGATGAACCATTGGATGGGCTAACGAATATAAACAACAGGCGTTTCTTTGATGAATTCCTAATGCGGGAATGGAAACGGGCCGCCAGAGGAGGGACCTTAAAGGTGCTATTCACCTAGCCGAATGTGTGTGTGAATCCGTAAAAGAGTTAAACATTAAACACCCTCACTCTTCATGGAACAGATTAACTGTTAGCTGTGGCGTTGCTTGCATGTACCCAAACAACAGCCAGGATACACAGATGGCACTAATCACTTCTGCAGATATGGCCCTTTACGAAGCCAAAAGAGCCGGAGGCAATAAGTATATGTGGGCAAAATCACAAAATGGCCAGCGCATTCTAATAAATACCAAAAACTAAGACCATCTCATATACAAATTTTCCCCTTAACAGCCAACAATTCATACCGTTACCACAATAATCCTTAGCGAGTTATACTACACGCATAAAAAGCCCGGGGGCGACATAATTCCCGGGTTATTTTTTTTCAAGTAAAAGCTTCAAATTTAAACATCCTTTGTTAACTCTCAACTTCATCTTTGTCAAGGGTAGACCACCCTAGGAGATCCAACACAAGTCAATAAGCAGTAATACCTTCGATAATCGATGAGCCGCCGATTGCCGCCAAAACTGCAATTTCCCATGCCGGCCACTTAAAAGCAGCAGGAAGTATAATTAAAGAAGTGCCCAGTATTATACGAACACCTTGATCTATTGGGCCAACATTCTTTTCTATATATAGTGATTTTTGTGCCATGACGAACCACCTCATTACTTGATTTCCGTACAGAGTTTGCCCAACGAGCGTATGATTTATATTATTAAATGCTCCAAATGAGAAACAAGATAAAGTGTTAGAGCTGTTTTTTTAAACCAAGCAGCAGGAAAACTTTTCAGGAAAGAGAACTAGTAACTAGAAATGAAAGGCGCGTAGATGAAGGACGCGTAAATCCAAACCTCCTTCGGGTGCCCCCTTGCGGGGAGAATAGGGAATCAGGTGAGAATCCTGAGCGGTCCCGCCACTGTAACCGGGAAGTGCCTGTCAGTGTGCCACGGGTGTAACAAAAGGGTCTGAAATAAGGTCCTTGCTACGTCGGGAAGGCGGCAGGGGCGTTGCCCGGGAGCCAGGAGACCTGCCCGAAGGAAGTTTCAACCGGAGATGATGGTAAAGTCCCGGCCCTTTATTTAAAAGGGTCGGGGCTTTTTATTTTGCATAAAAAGGAGGACGAAGACATGTACAACAAACCAATGATTGAGGTTTTTCCTGAAAAGTGCAGGGGATGTCGCCGGTGCGAGGTGGCCTGTTCATGGGATGCTTCCCTGGGGACGGTAAATCCCCGGATGGCCGGGATTCGCATCATGAAGTTGGAGGAGGAAGGAAAGGATTACCCTGTGCTAAATCAGCAGTGTTTGGATCAGTTTTGCGGCAAGGTTTCCCCGGGGCGGGGGGCGGAGGAAGAGCCTCTCTGTGTATCTACCTGTCTTTTCGGGGCTTTAAAAATAGCGGAGGAGGTGAGTAAAGTTGACTAATAAATGGTTTGGGTGGAGCGGAACTATACTGGAGGTTGACTTAACTTCACAAACGGTAAGCAAAAAAGAGCTGCCGCAGTATCTGGCCTTTAATTATTTGGGGCAGTCAGGGATAAACGCTCGCCTTTTGTATGAAATGGTGCCGCCCGGCATTAATCCGTATGACCCTAAGGCCCCTCTTATTTTCGGTGTGGGCCCACTGGCGGGGACGCTGGCCCCTTGCTCCGGGAGGTTTACTGTGACTTTTAAGTCTCCACTGACCGGCATTTTCGGTGATTCCAATTGCGGCGGGCACTGGGGGCCGGAGCTTAAGCTGGCAGGCTATGACCATATCGTGATCACCGGTAAGGCAGACCACCCCGTGTACCTCTGGATAGATAATGACCGGGTGGAAATAAAGGATGCCCGTCACCTGTGGGGAAAAAACACCTGGGAGACGGATGATATTATAAAGCAGGAGATAGCGCAGAACTCGGCGCAAGTTGCTTGCATCGGCCCGGCCGGGGAGAACCTGGTGCGTTTCGCCGCTATTATATGTAATCATGCCCGGGCAGCAGCCCGCTGTGGCCCCGGTGCGGTAATGGGAGCTAAGAATTTAAAGGGCATTGCCGTGCGGGGTGACCGCGGGGTTAGAGTGGCCACCCCCGCTGCATTCAAGGAAGCGGTGGACGAGGCTGTAGATGCCATTTTAAAAGATCCCTTGTATGAGGTGGCCAGCACTTTTGGCACTACGGCCATTACCGGTTTGGCCCAGCTCTTGGGCTTTTTACCCACCCGAAATTTCCAGGCTTCAACTTTTGACGGGGCGGAAAACTTACGTGGAGAAACTATAATGGAGAAACGGGTTATCAAAAATAAAGGATGCTACAATTGCCCGGTTAGCTGCAGCCGTTTTTGCCAGGTCAATGAAGGCCACTATGCCGGAACTGCAGGGGAAGGCCCGGAATACGAATCGGTTACCGCTTTCGGCTCCAAGTGCGGCAATGATAATCTGGATGCGGTATTACACGCCAACATGCTTTGCAATCAACTGGGTCTGGACACAATATCAACCGGCAACACCATCGCCTGGGCCATGGAATGTTATGAGAAGGGGATTTTAAGCCGTGAAAACCTTGACGGAGAGCTTAAATGGGGAGATCACGGAGCAATAGTGGAATTAATCAATAAAATTGCCTTTAGGCAAGGGGCAGTTAATTTACTGGCTGAAGGTGCCCCTATAGCGTCCAAAAATGTAGGCGGTGAAGAGTTTGTGGTTCATAGTAAGGGCATGGATTACCCGGCGGTGGATATAAGGGGCACTAAGGGGATGGCTTTGTCCTTTGCGGTATCCCCCCGGGGAGGAGATCATCTAAAAGGGTTACCTCTGTATGAGGTGGCTCCCGATGTTTATGCCGGAGATATTAAAGAGGAAGTTGGTATAGAAATAACTCCGGAATATTCGCAGCAGTATGCAACCAAAGCCCGACTCATGTACTGGCACGAGAACTGGCATTGCGTTGTGGACTCCCTGGGCCTGTGTAAATTAGAGGGCATTGCTTTGAAACCTCTGCTGCCAAGGCACTTTACCAAACTCTTGTCCACAGCCACCGGCTGGAATCTTACTCCGGAAGAGCTGGAGCAAGCGGGAGAAAGGATTTGGAATTTAGAACGCCTTTTTATTATGCGGGAGGGAATCACAAAAGAAGATGATCTGCCACCTCGCAGGCTGCTGGAAGAGCCCATATCCAGCGGTCCCGCGCAAGGCATGAAGTTGGACAGGAAAAAATACGAGGAAATGCTGGCTGAATATTACTCCCTTAGGGGCTGGGATGAAAACGGTATTCCCAAGCCGGAAAAGCTGCGAGCGCTGAATTTGGAAGTGCCTGCCGGCACCCGGGGGTGAGACTGTGATCACGGTAAGTGTTGAGTACTATTCTATATTTTGCGCTGCCGCCGGTTTTTGCCGGCGGGAGGCGCTACAGCTGGAAAGCGGGCGGACTTTGTGGGATTTGGTAAATATAATTGACGAAAAGTACGGGCAATGTTTTTGGATAAAGGTGTTAGATCATGATAACAAGCTACGCATAACCGCGTGGGTGCTTGTTAATGGAAAAAAAGTCAACTTACCGGGTTTTAATGAAAAACTAAATAACGGCGATAAAATTCTTTTTTCTACTCCGCTTCTGGTTGGCGGGTAGATCATATTTATCTATCAGCACGGCCCGCCCTACCCCGTCCCAATCAAATAAAAAGGCCACCCGTCGATGATGACGAATGGCAAGTATTTTAAAACTACTGACCAATTAACTCTTTTTCATACCTTCAATTAATTCCTCAACTTCGGCTGCACCTTGCTCATAAAGCTTTGTCTCATCAGGTGATAATTCGTATAATAACCTTAAAAATTCACCGGCGTGCACCCGCTCTTCGTCGGCTATATCTTTGAGAACTTCTTGGGCTAATTTATTATCAGTGGATTCTGCCAGCTGCATGTATAACTGGACAGCTTCGTATTCAGCAGCCACCATAAACCGAATAGACCGCACAAGCTCCTGGTCGGTTAGTTTGCGCCCCGCAGCTAAACCGGAAAACGGGTTCCCAAAATCAGGCATTAAGCAACGACCTCCTGTAGAAAAATGTGAAACACTAGTCTACATTTTATGAATTAATGTTTTTAAATATGTAAATTTGTATATTTGGTGGTGGAATTATTTTTTATTAGTTTCTTAAATGACTATTTGTTTGATATAATAATTATTTGATGAACAATAAATCCGGCAAGCTAAGAGCAAACTGGATATAGATATCAAAAGGGGAGGAAAACATGCCAAAACGAACCGACATTAATAAAATTCTTATTATTGGTTCCGGTCCGATTGTAATTGGACAAGCTTGTGAATTTGACTATTCTGGAACCCAAGCATGTAAAGCCCTGCGAAAATTAGGTTACCAGATTGTTTTGGTCAATTCAAATCCAGCCACAATTATGACCGACCCGGAAATCGCCGATGTAACCTACATTGAACCACTGAATGTAAAAAGTCTGACTGACATAATAGCTAAGGAACAGCCCGACGCGGTGCTGCCAAATTTAGGTGGTCAGTCGGCCTTAAACTTGTGTTCCGAACTGGACAAGGCCGGTATTCTGGAACAACATGCAGTTAAAGTAATCGGTGTACAAATTGATGCCATTGAACGTGGTGAAGACCGCATTGCCTTCCATGAAACAATGGACCGGTTAGGCATCGAAATGGCCCGCAGCAAATCAGCCTATAGCGTAGAGGAAGCGGAAAAAATCGCTCAAGAACTCGGCTATCCGGTGGTTATCCGCCCTGCTTACACCATGGGAGGCACCGGAGGAGGCCTGGTTTATAATGTGGAAGAGCTGAGAACAATAGTCAATCGTGGCATAGCCGCCAGCATGATTGGACAAGTCCTGGTAGAGGAATCCGTACTTGGTTGGGAAGAACTGGAACTGGAAGTTGTGCGGGACGCCAAAAATCAAATGCTGACAGTTTGCTTCATTGAAAACGTTGATGCCATGGGTGTACATACCGGTGATTCCTTTTGTACAGCACCTATGCTAACCATCAGCCCAGAGCTGCAAGAGCGTTTACAAAAATACGCCTATGCCATTGTGGAAGCAATAGAAGTAATTGGCGGAACCAATGTTCAGTTTGCCCATGACCCCCAAACCGGCCGGGTTGTTATTATTGAAATAAATCCTAGAACTTCCCGTTCGTCCGCATTGGCTTCAAAGGCCACCGGCTTTCCGATCGCTCTTATTTCGGCCATGCTGGCAGCCGGCTTAACCCTGGACGAAATTCCTTACTGGCGGGACGGCACCCTGGATAAATATACACCTTCGGGTGATTATGTAGTAGTCAAGTTTGCCCGCTGGGCCTTTGAGAAATTCCCCAATTCGCAGGACAAACTGGGGACACAAATGCGGGCTGTGGGTGAAGTTATGAGCATCGGCAAAAACTATAAAGAAGCCTTTCACAAAGCAATCCGCTCCCTGGAAACCGGTCGTTACGGGCTGGGTTTCGCCAAAGATTTCAACCGGCGCTCATTGGAAGAACTGGTGTCGTTGTTGGCAGAGCCATCGAGTGAACGCCAGTTTATAATGTATGAGGCATTGCGTAAAGGTGCGAGTGTCGATCAGCTTCACAACATAACCCATATTAAGCTCTGGTTTATTGAGCAAATGAAAGAACTTGTTTTACTGGAAGAAAAGATTCTGGAGTATAAAGATAGTCACCTGCCGGACGAACTGCTGGCCCGGGCTAAAAAGGATGGTTTTGCTGACCGTTATCTGGCGATGCTGTTAAATCTACCGGAAGCAGAAATTCGCCGGCGCAGAATTGGCTTAGGGGTAGTGGAAGGATGGGAAGCAGTCCCGGTAAGCGGTGTCGAAAACGCAGCCTACTATTTCTCCACCTACAACGCACCTGACCAGACTACAGCTAGTGAGCGGCAGAAGGTGATGATCCTGGGCGGCGGCCCGAACCGGATTGGACAGGGGATTGAATTTGACTACTGCTGCGTGCATACAGCTTTTGCCCTGCGGGATATGGGCTTTGAGACAGTTATTGTCAACTGTAATCCGGAAACGGTTTCCACCGACTATGACACTTCTGATAAGTTGTACTTTGAACCACTGACAGTGGAAGATGTATTAAGCATATATGAAAAGGAAAAGCCCCTGGGGGTAATAGTTCAGTTCGGGGGGCAAACGCCCTTAAATATCGCCGGCGAACTGGCAAAGGCAGGGGTAACCATCTTTGGCACTTCTCCTGAAACCATAGACCTGGCTGAAGATCGCGACCGGTTCCGTCAAATCATGGAAAAACTCGATATCCCCATGCCGGAATCTGATATGGCGGTTAATTTTGAAGAAGCGCTGGCAATTGCCAGCCGGATTGGTTACCCCTTAATGGTTCGTCCCTCATATGTATTGGGCGGCAGGGGAATGGAAGTTGTTTACGATGAAGCAATGCTCCGCCAGTACCTGGATGCGGCAGTGGAGGTTACTCCAGAAAGACCGATTTTGATTGATAAATTCCTGGATAACGCTATTGAAGCAGAAGCTGACGCAATCGCCGACGGAACTGATGCCTTTGTACCGACGGTAATGGAACATATTGAATTGGCCGGCATCCACTCCGGAGATTCAGCCTGTGTGATTCCACCGGTAAATATAGAGGCCAAACATATTGAAACCATTGTAGAATTTACCAGGAAAATAGCGATGGAACTAAATGTTGTAGGCCTGATGAATATGCAGTACGCCATTGCTGATGATAAGGTTTATGTATTGGAAGCTAATCCAAGAGCTTCGCGGACCGTTCCTCTGGTGTCGAAGGTATGTAATATCCAGATGGCCCGGATTGCCACAGAAATAATGTTGGCGAACCAGACCGATAAAGAGTCCCCTGTAAAGGAACTTGTCTCCAAAAGCATTCCTCATTTTGGGGTAAAAGAGGCGGTTTTCCCCTTTAACATGTTCCAGGAAGTAGACCCGTTACTGGGACCGGAAATGCGTTCCACTGGGGAAGTGTTAGGAATTGCCGATTCATTTGAGTTAGCATTTTACAAGGCTCAAGAAGCAACTCAGTCTCCCCTTCCCACATCCGGAACCGTTCTGATCAGTGTAAACGATCAGGACAAAGAGGCTGCCCTGGAAACGGCCAGAGTATTTAGCAAAATGGACTTTCATATTAAGGCAACAGAAGGAACCCATAATTTCCTTAAGGAAAATGGGATCGCATCCGAAGAGATTAAAAAACTATATCAAGGCCGGCCCAATATAATAGATGGCATTAAAAATAATGAGATTGACCTGGTGATTAATACCCCGTCCGGAAAACGCAGCCAACACGATGACTCTTATATTCGCAAAACAGCTATCAAACACAAAGTGCCGTATATCACCACTATGGCTGCCGCCCTGGCCAGTGCAAGGGGTATTGCAGTATATAAAGAAAATAACGGTCAGGAAGCCGGCAAGAAATCTTTACAAGAGTATCATAGGGATATTGGTGATACTCTATAGACAAATAGATAGAATAATATGTAACCAGGGGGGAAGATCCCCCTGGTTACTTCTATAAGTTACGAATCTTTCACTAAGAATTCACTAATCCTGCCCTGGTGGAAAGCAACTATTAAATTTAACATACATTGTTGTCCCTTCTCGGCTAGTTTCCACTTCCATAACAGCGTTATGCCTGTTAACAATGCTATAACACAATGACAGTCCCAAACCAGTTCCGTTTTCTTTTGTTGTCAGAAAAGGCTGGCCTAATTTTTCGAGGACTTCACTTTCAATACCTGTACCCTGATCCTGTACGGCTAAAACCACCTCGTTATTTGCGGTAAAAGTTTTTACTGTTAAATTTCCTCCGGGTGACATTGCTTCCAGGCCGTTGCGGACCAGGTTTAAAATTACCTGTCGTATCTCTTTTTCATCGAGAAGTAAATCAGGTATTTCCTCGTTTA
Source organism: Bacillota bacterium (assembly GCA_009711705.1). Taxonomy (GTDB): domain Bacteria; phylum Bacillota; class Desulfotomaculia; order Desulfotomaculales; family VENG01; genus VENG01. Next base: position 341,162 of record VENG01000001.1, on the reverse strand, counting down.
ATTCCAGTGTAACATATTTTTCCGAATTAATGGAATCTGATTCCATTAAGGGAAACAGAGCTTTCACTACTTTATTAAGATTTTGAGTCTTTAAATCAGAAGGTTTGTCTTTTGCCAGGGAAAGAAACTCCGTAATTATTGAGTTTGCTCTATCTAATTCTTCAATCATGAGGTCAAAATGAGCCTTATACTCAATAAGTTCCTTTTTGCCCCCAAGCATCTGTAGAAAGCCACGGACAGTGGTCATAGGGTTCCTAATTTCGTGGCCGATACCGGCTGCCATTTCTCCTACCATGTTTAGTTGTTCCAGGCGAGCCATTTCCCTTTCCACCTGTTTACGTTCAGAAATGTCCTTTATATCTTCTACAACGCCTATCAATTCACCGTTTAGGTCATGATAAGCATTTGCTGTCACAATACAAGCAAGAAGGCTTCCATTATCAAGCACCTTTTCCATATCATATTCCACATGCGTCTTACCATTAAGAATTTGATTTAGTGGACAGTCAGAGGTACAACATATAGGGCTGGGAAAAACCTCATAGCATTTTGCCCCTATGGCTGCCTCTTTAGCTATTCCTGCTAAGGTGCAGTACGCATCGTTTGCCTTAATTATTTTAAATTCTTTGTTGATAACACACATACCATCAACTGCAGTATTAAAGATTTGATTAAGCTTTAAATAAGCAAGTTTGACTGCTTCTTCATTCTGTTTGCGGTCCGTAATGTCCGTCACAAAGCCTTGTATAAAGCTTGGTTGACCAGATTCATCTCTTATCGCTGCAGCTTCGTTTCGGACCCATACTTGGAAGCCACTGCTAATAATCATCCGGTACTCTGACCGGTATGATTCAAGCTTTTCTATTCGTTCGCATACCTCCACCCGAACACGCGGTCGATCTAAAGGATGAACTTGGTTAAAGCAAAGCCCGGGATCAGACATCCATTCCGCCTGTGATAAGCCCAGCATTTTATTTATTTGGGGGCTAACATATCCTTCATCACCCGGCTTTAAGGTATATGTAACCGCTGGAATGTTTTCCACCAGAGCACGGTACCTGGATTCTGCCTCTTGAAGTTCTTTAGTACGCTGCTCCAGCTTTGCAGCCATACTGTCAAATGCACGTGAAAGTTGGCCAAGTTCACCTTGCCCGTAAGGTAAGTTAGTACGGACAGACAGGTCACCCGCTGCCAGACTCTTTGTTGCACTCATTAGCTCATTAATTCGCCGTAAGATAAGACGATAACTGCCGGACCATGCAATCAATACTGCCAGGAAGGTTACGAGTCCGACTCCCACCAGATTACGAGTTTGTATCCTGTTCACACCGGCAAATGCTACTTCGGTGGGTATGCCCACACTGATAAACACATCCCTATCTCCTGCGTAATCAGCAAACTGCTGGAATGCGTAAAGTCGCGGAATTCCGTCCACACCGAGACTCTCCATGGTACTCTTATTGGGGTGACTGGTAATAGCCTGAGCTATGGGGGCCTCCGGCACGGATTTTCCAACCCATTTTTCCGGCTCGGGATAACGGGCTAAGATTGTACCGTTGCGGTCTCTTATAGTCAAAACTGAGCCTTCGGGTAATTTTGCTTCAGCCGCCATTTGATTGAGCCAGGCTAAATCTAATTCAGCAACAAGCACTGCCTGTATACGTCCCACGTCATCAATAATGGGATAACTAAAGGGAAGAGAGGCACTGCCGGTCAACCGGCTAATTTGGTAGTCCCCGACTCTGAATTCACCAGTCAGGAGAGAGCGTTGTAAATAAGGCCGGTCAGCCAGGTCGATTGACTCGTTAACTGGTGGACTGCTACTTAATAGACTACCATCCGGCTTAACTACGCTAATAGATGAGTAATGGGGGGTTTTTCCCAGCAAGTCTTGTAAAAATGCGGTATGCTCAGCTGAACCGCCGCTGAGGAATATGGGGAGCTGAGCTGTAACAGCAAGAAATTGCCGGGATTCTGCAATTATTCGCTCCTCATCATGGGAAATCAGCCGTGCGATTGTCAAAGCATCAGCTTTTGCTTGTTGAGTGGCTAGTTTGTGCTCTTCATTTGCCGTGTATAGTATTAGTCCTAAAGCAGGGAGAACGGCAAGAAGAATAAGAAGTATGATGCGAAAGCGAAGACTGTAAAAAAATCGTTTCAATTATTACACCTTCCAGAGATGAAATGGTAGATTGTTCGTTTTTTACAAATTTCAATGAAAATTAAGAATTTACCTTCGGGGAAAAAGTATTATTTTGTCTTTTCGTGTTTGGAGGTCACCCCGTGGAGATTGCACCAGAGAATATTGATGCTCGCCTTTAGTAACCGTTCTAACCAATAATAATTCTTTCTTTTAATAAATGATACTTAGGACCGGCAATTGTTTTACCTTGGAAAAATAACAAAAGAGAAATTATTCCTATCCGGCCTATAAACATGAGCGTAATTATAATGAGCTTCCCTAGGGTACTCAAGTCACCCGTAATGCCCGTGGAAAGCCCGGTTGTACCAAAAGCTGAACAGACTTCAAAAACTATTTCATTTGTTGTGTAAGGTTCAAGTATGGTGAGTAAAAATACTGAACCAACTACAAGCATGGTGGCAATAAAGAAAACTGTAAAAGCCCTGGTTATATTTTCATGATAAAGTTCGCGTCTAAAAATCCTTACGTCGCTGCGGCCGCGAAAGGATGCTAACATACTAAGGAAGGCTATGGCAAAAGTTGTGGTCCTTATACCACCACCACAACTGCTGGGGGAAGCACCAATAAACATTAACAAACTGAAAAATAGTAAAGCTGCATTATGTAAGACCCCTGCATCAATTGTACTAAAACCACCGCTACGAGTATTCAGTGAGTGAAACAAAGCAATTGAAATTTTTTCGTGCCAGGGTAAACCAGCCAATGCACTTGAACTTTCGGATATAATAACCATAACAAAACCTATGATCAGCAAAATAAAAAAGGTTACGGTAGTAACTTTTGTATATAAAGAGAAATGAAAGCGACTTTTATCATAGAGAGCTTTAAAGTAAAAATATAATTCCATTAATACAGGAAAGCCAATAGCTCCGGCTAATAATAATAAAGAAATAACGCTTTGAATAAAGTAATCTTGGGTGAAATTTTGTAAACTATTTCCAAATAAATCAAAACCGGCATTAGTAAATCCTGATACACTATGGAAGCTACCAAATCCTAATGCCTTGTCAAAGGGCATGTTATAAAAAAGCCAGAAGTATATTGTGAGGATTACCGTTCCGATTACCTCTAAGACAATAGCAACTTTTAATATGAAGAGCATTAATTTTATCATCCCGCTAAAGGATGTCTGATTTTGGTCAGACTTCATCATCATCCGCGTTAAGAGGTTAACTTTTGTGCCTCGAAGTACGTAAAATAATGTGCCTAAGGTCATAATGCCAATACCACCGAATTGAAGCAAGAAGGTAAGTATAACCTTACCAATAAAACTAAAAGTCTCGGGGGTGCTAACTACGGTCAGTCCAGTTACGCTAATGGCACTGGTTGCAGTAAATAATGCATCAATAATGCTTAAATTCATACCTGGGTTAAGAGAAAAGGGTAAGCTTAATAAAATTGTTGCTAAAATATCAAAAAGTAAATAGCCAATTACTATTGCCTGGGCAGGCGTTATAGATAGAGGCTTTAGCTTCTTTGTTCTTGAATCGACATTAATCATTATAAACCTCCTCCAACAGGCTTTCCCCTTTTTTCTTCCTTTTAGCCATGATATGGTTTATTATAATAGTATTCTGTCGAAAGGAATACAGGTAATGCTAAAGAAATTCTAACATACTTCTCTTATGGTAGGGCTAATTCCGCCTTCAGTTAGTTGATAAAGTTTTTATCAAACATGATTGGACCAGAAATGAGAAAGCAGGAGATCGTCTGACTTCAACAACTTTAAATTTTTATTATATCATTACCATAAACTTGCCCTGACCACCGTAATATGATAGATTATATTTAATATATTATAGGAGGTGTAATAACTAACATGGCATTTATTGAATACAATCCTACCAGAGGTGGTCTAAGACCTAAATCAGCTAAGTTAACCAAGACGCACTTAATTTTCAGTCCTGACTTACATGAAAAGACCGGGGATAATAATATTTCTATAGCTTATGATCCTGATGACAAAATACTCAAGTTAACACCTGTTGAAAGTGGTGGTCTTAAGGTAACCGATGGTAAACTACAAAGTAAAGGGTTCGTTAATTTCTTTGACATAGATAAAAAAGGACTATTTGACGCGGAGTGGGATGAAAATGAAGATGCAATATTTATTAAACTAGGACAATCCAATGGTAAATACCAAGCCTAAACAGGTGCTTAGATGACAAATCTAAGCACCTGTTTCGTTTCATTAAAAGAATATTCTATAAGCCCAACGACTTGATGTTGATTTTCCTCGCCGGTTCATAACACCGACCAGGGAACAGTTCCTGCGGTTCGTTTAGACTTGAATGTATTGGTTATTCTATAGCAGGCGGTATCGTAGGCATAGCCATGAATACAAATTTTTACGGACTATAAGTCGGCACTGCAGGCAACCATCCTTTAAGTTTTCCATACTTAAGGTAAGCATCTAATATTTCTAATTCTTTCTTTAATAACTTATAAAACTCTTCTCGCAGATAATCATTGCGGACCGTTTCAACTACAGCTCTAATATGTAAACCAATGGCTGCCTGTATACCCGTGAAAAGCCTCCTGAATACAAAATTATCTTCCATGATTTCTGGGTCGACTGATGCTTCTTGGAATGCAGGTGGTTTTTTCGGAAGTGGAACGTAAAATTTAGTTGCCAGTTTTTCCAGAATACTGGCTTGTTTTGTAAGTTCCGTCAATCCCCTACTCAATATTTTTTTAAAATCAGCGTCGTGAGCAAAAGTTAAATAAAATTGAGTGAGTTGTATCTGATCATATCTCTCATTTAAATGATCCCAAATATGATAAGCCTCGCTTACGGAAAGTTGTTCCCTTTCAACCTCTTTGAAAGATGTATAGGAAGGTTCAATATCAGTCCAGCCTTTTAACTTGCCGTATTTGTAGTACCTTTCAAAAATATTTATATGGACAAGGAAAATATCGTTAAATATCTTTCTAAGGTTATCATTAGTTGTAGAGGAACGAGTAGCCCGGCTTAAGGCAAACAATTCAGCATGTAAATCAGCATAAATCCTTTTGAAAATGTAGTCATCAGTTATCTCATCTATTTTGGTGGTAAAATTAATTTCTTCCGGTGGCCTTGCGGGAGGTTTAACTTTATAATCTTTTGCTGCTTTTTCCAGAACATTAACTTGTTTGCCAAAATGGCTTAAATGATTTCTCAACAACATATAAAGGTCACGGTCATGAACAAAGTTCATATCCGTCTTATGTGTTTGGATACTGGCATACCTTGCCCTTAAAGAATTCCAGATATTGAATGCTTCAACGGTGCTTATATGGCCACTGTTGTGTTTGTCAAAAAACACCTGCCGCAACCTCCTAGTATACAGACTAAATATGGTTTGTCCCAACAATTCTCGTTTTATCATTTCCCGTATGCCTGCCACTCCCAAAGGATAATTTTCTGTCCCCATATATTCTTAATATGGAACAAGGCAGCGTTCTTTTCGTCTAAAACAATGTAAAGGTTAGAATAAAACTAATCAGGGGGTAAAAAGTTGAAAAGAAATATTTTTATTGTTATTACACTGCTGATATTATTGGTTCCTAATCTTACAGAAGCTTCTGAGGGTGAGTTTCGTGTCTTTATCAATGGTGAACAATTTACCATTACCAATGAACTGGGAGCACCTTTTATAGACAATCTATCTAGAACTCAGATTCCCATAAGAGCAATAAGTGAAGGTTTGGGACACGAAGTGAAGTGGAACAATTCTACTGAAACAGTTACTATTAGCAAGTCTGAAACGGAGGATATCTCTCTAACCATTGGAAGTAATCAGGTAACTACTTCTAATGAAACTATTACCATGGATACTGAGGCCATGATTAAAGGGGAGAGGACTTACGTGCCTTTAAGGTTTGCAAGTGAAGCGCTGGGATATAGTGTTGATTACCAGTGGAAAGGATATCATAGTATAAGTATTGCGGATTCTGCTGTTGAACCTGTTTTTTACAGGCCTGATTACCAAAGTTTACCCGACGAAATTGTCAATTGGATTGAGTTTTCTAAAGAACTGCCCCTGGTTCAGGAAAAAAGGTATGATGGCAAAAGATTTGTCCTGATTACTGAGGGGATGAAACCAACAGGCGGCTATTCTTTAGATGTAGAAGAAGTGGATATCCTTGAAGAAGAGCTGGTAATAAGAGTGAAATCAACTAAACCTGGAGAAAACGATTATGTAACTCAGGCAATTACATATCCATATGATCTAATTGTAGTTGAAAATAAAGAGCTACCCTTGAAGTTTATAGATGTAGATGATGAAGACAGATATTTCATGAACTTATTAGGTATTGATGCAATTAATAAACCTATTGTTGCAGCTTCGAATTGGATTAAGGTTTTTAAACCTCAACCCAACGAACAGGTTGCCGGAACATTCAAGCTAGCGGGAATTGCTAATGTATTTGAAGGCACAGTTAGCTATGAGCTGATAACCGAAAAAGGTGACGTATTGCACAGTAGTTTTACTACAGCGGCCATGGGCGACTGGGCTTACTTTGAAGAAGAAATACAAGTTCCCGGGGATGTAGGTAATAATGGGATTCTTTTAGAATTGTATAGTGAGAGTATGAAAGATGGTTCAAAAATGTTTGAAGTAACTATTCCACTGAGTGTATAGTTTTACTTTCACCGGAGTCAGTCCAGAGAGACGTTCCCAGAGAGCCTACTCTCAACGAGTATGTCGTCTGTAATCAGACTAAAGGCTGTGTCATATTATAATATGATTAACCCGTTTTTCATTTTTTGCCTTGCCGGCCGAAAGTTCTGTATTCCAATCACTTTAAGATCGCTTTAACCGGGCAAATGAGATCGGGGAAAGACACGGTCGGGGGCTATCTGATGATTCGTTATAAATTCCAGCAGTTCGCCTTATCTGAAGGCATAACAAAGGTCTGCAACGTCGCCGGTCTTATACCTGATACCTTTAGAAAGCCGAGGGCTATCCTCCAGGGGGTGGGGCAGGACATTAGAAAGTATGACCCAGAGGTCTGGATTAAATATACACAGAGAAGAATAGACGTCCGAACGATGTCTGGGTCTGGAGATAACATCGTAATTACGAACGTCCGTCAAGAGAATGAGGTCAAGGCGTTTAAAGAAAGGGGATACTTTCTCGTTAGAGTTACGTAATTCTTTTATCGAGGTATACTTTTTACGCCTTAGTGCCACCTGGAAGAACTCTTGATACAACGTCTGAATAAACCGTTCCGCAAAACCGTTAGTCCAAGGATGCTTTACCTTAGTGGTTTTATGCTTGATCCCAAGGAAATAGCATGTAGCACCATAATGATGCCCAATATTGGGTTCAACAGAGCCATATTCTTTGCCGTTGTCCGTAAGAGCCCGCTGTAATTTAACACCCATAGACTCATAATCCAGGAAAGTGCGCTTAAGAAAATCAGCAGACGAATCAGCTGTTTTATTTGTATATAGCCGGGCCCAGCCGAAACTGCTGGCACAATCAATGCCAACCTGGACGTAAACCCTGCCGATACCAGCTATACTGGCAATTAATTTTCCATCTTGGCTCATGAGATAGCCTGGCAGCGGGGCATGCACATGCCGGTATTTACTGGCTTCTTTGTCTAATTCCCAAGCTGTTTTATACTCACGATAATATAAGTGCCGGTAAACAAGCGGATTTAGCATGGAAGGATTATGCTTTTAGTAATGTTTCGGCTACCGACCAGCAAAAGTTAGCCAATGATCTAGCTAGGCTTCAAGTCTATAGAAGCCGGACAAATTCTTATAACAGTGGCGCAAGCAATGATCTGGCCAAGTGGGAGATGGAAAGGCAGGCTGCACAACAGGCTGACGTGTACGCACAGTTTTTGGATGATTACGCCAGCTATGAGGATGCAGTAGGCGGTGTCAATAGTTTAAGAGGTTATCTTGATCCTTACATTGTCGATACTTTAGAGAGTAGGCTGAAAGGGCTAAAAGATATCTATACTGCTAAACAGCCAGGGTTACAGCCAGGTTCATATATAACCGTACCCAAAGCTGGTAAAGACTTTGTATCAGGCAGCCTTGATCCGCTTCGGGTAGGTATTAATCAAAGCAGAGGGCAGAATATAATACCCGGTAATATGCCAGGCGGTGATTATTGGAATATGCCTAGCCGTCATTAAAGGATTTCTTATTTATTCTCTCTTTGTAAGCAATTTATAAAGCTTATGAATAGGTTCTGGTTTGCTGAATAAATACCCCTGCACTTCGTCACACTCCATGATTTTAAGTAGATTAAACTCACTCTCAGTTTCGACCCCCTCTGCGGTTATTGTGAGTTCTAACTGTTTAGCCAAAGCAATCAAAGCTTTAATGATTGCTTTATTGTGCGGAACTAGATGAGCGTTTCGAATAAAGGATTTATCGATTTTAATATTGTCAATTGGAAAATATTTTAAATAAGAGAGGGATGAACTGCCAGTTCCAAAGTCATCAAGAGAAACTTCAACTCCTATATTTCTTAAAGCCTGTAAAGTATTAACGACATTGGCGTCTTTAAGGATTGGAATGCTCTCAGTAATTTCAACTTTTAAGTGTTTTGGTTCTAAACCACTTTCATTAATTACTTTAAAGACTAATTGTGCTAAATCTGGTTGTTGAAGCTGTTTGGCAGAAAAATTTACCGCAATATAAATTGACTTAAATCCCTTTTCTTCCAGTGTTTTAATCTGGTGGCATGCTTTTCTCAAAACCATTTCACCGATATCAAGTATTAAGCCAAGTTCTTCTGCTACAGGAATAAAATCCATAGGTGAGAGCAACCCATATTTGGGGTGCTGCCAGCGCACTAAAGCCTCCATACCTACAATGGATTTGCTACTAACGCTAATTATTGGTTGGTAATAAACTTTTAATTCATTGTTTTTTAGAGCTTCTTTTAAGTTGTTTTTTATTAACACCCTATTGGTGGGGACGGTTTCCATATCGTTATTATAAAACTTATAGCAGTCTTTTCCATTCTTTTTTGCGCTGTACAAGGCTATGTCGGCCTTACTGAGAAGGGTTTCAGTATCCTTACCATCATTAGGGTACAAAGCAATACCAATGCTTACCGACAAAAAAACCTTGTTTTCGCCTGTATGCCACGGTTGTTTTGTTATGCAAAGTATCTTACGAGATACTGCCTTGACAAACTCAGTATCCATTATTTCCGGCAAAAATATTATAAACTCGTCACCACCCATTCGGCCAACTATCTCTTCTCCACGGACACAAGTTTGCAAAAATTGTGCGACTCCTTGTAATACTTTATCACCAACAGCATGCCCCATGGTATCGTTCACACTTTTAAAGTGATCCAAGTCTATGAAGAGTATCGCTAAAGCTTTTCCTTTTTGCTCTGCTGTTTCAATTGCTTCATTAACTTTTTCTTTTAAAAATGGTCTGTTTAGCAAATTGGTTAATGAATCATATCTAGCTTGAGTTACTAGTTGTTTATGTAAATTTGAAAGCGTTTTTTTTACTAACCAGAAATTAAACATTCCAACTGTAAGTCCAGCAAGTACGCAAGCTAGGCGAAAGTTGAAATTTATTTCTATAACTACGAATCTTTGGATGAGAAAGGGAAAACAAATTCCCATTAATAGCCCAACAAAGACCATCAATATCAATAACGTCACCATTGGTGTAACTATTATTTTTTTAGGATTATAAGCATTGAATTTAAAGATTTGACCTTGTATGTCAAGGCACCCCCCTTAGTTCTTAGTTCTAATTACAACTTGGTTCTTCACAATATTCTTTAATATTTTATTATTCTTGATGGTATTATATAATCCTGCGAAGAAATCAGATTTTACAGATATGAGTTTGCATAATACGACATAAATCGATAAATATTGATAATTCATTATCTTAGTATTAATCAACATTGCCTCTTGTTATATAAAAAATGCCACTTGTTAAATTTTATAATAATCGTAATTGCTAACGGTGAGTTTGAAATTACAAAAGGGGGTAGAAGTTTTAATGTCAGAATTTGCTTTTTTATCCCCATACCGCAGTACCACGATAAAAGCGTACGACAGGGATAAAAACAGAAAGAAAAGCAAGATACCAAAGAAGAAGTCTACAAAGGCTTCCTCTTCCTCTTTTAAACAGGGTAAACTTAATAACAGGCAAAGTAAAACTATAGCAAGATTTGGCGCTACAAGTATGCCTGCCGACTATCAAACTGCCAAGAGCGGTTCGTTTGTCGGTAAAGTATTTAATAACTTAATGCGTCCTTTACATGCAACGGCGAATGTTGCTACGGATGCCATAGATGATGGGGGTTTTAAACCTCTCACCAGTGCCAAACGTGGATTCCTTAATCAAGATAAGAAAACATTTTATGACTTTTGAACAAGATCAAAATGCCAGGGCAGCGGGGAGTAATCCTGCTGCTTGGCACAATAACATTGACCCCATTTCTTTGGGTACAAACATGGTTATCCGTATGTTTGGTAATAACAACCCTGACAGTATGCGTGATACACGGAACAAGGTAATGGGTTTAGGTATGGATGTAGCTTTTGATCCGCTTAACTTTGTCGGTATCGGTGGGTTAACCAAGACAGGCAGGACAGCAGAGCTGGCTACAAACGGTCAGAAGATACAAGAGGGCAGCGAGCTATCTAAGCGGTTGGCTAAGTTAAAGCCAGAGGTAAGGCAACTAGCCGATTCAAAGGCAGGGCAGGCCGAGCTGGGGGCAGCGTGCGCTTGTGCAGTTTGGCGGTATCCCGCTGATTAAAGGTAAAAATTTCTATAGCTGGTTGGATAATTTAGATGCAGGTAAGTCTGCCGAGCTTAAAGCAGCCGAAGCAATGGCTAAAAAGTCTAAAACCCATGAACGGCAATTAACGTGGGATGCACAGCAAACCGGGGAAGAATTGGCAAGGTTGCAAGAGAAAATTGGCTTGGCTCCCAAACACATCATGGATATAATTGAAACCACTATGATATTGGTAAGGCTAAGAATGTGGCGTGCTTCATGGGCCCGGACGGGGCAGTGCTTTTAAAAAGTGCAACCTTTGATAATTCACTTACTGGTGCGCAAAAAATGTATGCCTCAAATCATACGGCCGGATTTTGAAGTCTAATTTTTTACTGTATTGGTTCATTCGATGAGCCCAAGCTTTTCGGTTCATTTCTGTTCCCAAATAAGTACAAAAGACTGGAACTTCTTTTGTCCATTCTTCCAACCGGACATCTATAAGCCTATTGATAGCTCTAGCTGTTGAGGGTGATATAGGTAACGTTCGGGCAACACTGGTTTTAGCTGTTTTTGCTCGAATAGTTATTTCTAATGACCCCAAATTTACGTCCTCTGGCAATATTGAAAACGCTTCTTTGGGCCGAACGCCGGTATCTAATGTTGTTAGAAACAAAGCATAATCACGCAAACCGGAAAATGTTTTTAAATTCGGTAATGATATAAGCTTTTTCAATGTTTCCGGGTCAACATTACGAATCTTACCTTCATTTTTTTTCTTAGGAATGCCGGTAACTGGGTTCTGTTTAATAACTTCTTCTTTAACCATCCAGTTGCAGAAACTGTGTAAATACTCCCTCCGAATATTAAACGTCGTGGCTGACTTATCGGAAACCGCAGCTAAATGTTCATAAACTGATATTTTAAGTTCCTTTTCATTTTTCAAAGCAATAGGGAATCGATTAAAAAATAAATTGACGTGAAAATCATAGTCATTAATTGTAGTTTCAGCACGTCCTTCCGCTTTTTTCATAAACAAAAATTCCTCCAACAGACTCTCCCATTTCTTCTTTTTACCCATAAAAATACCCCTTTCTTTGTTTTCGAAAAAGGGGAACACCAGTCAAGCTATTGGGGTTTTAAATAGCACGACTGGTATTAACGTTAAAAAAATAAATGGGAACCGTTTCCAACGGCTCCCATAATCCTTGTCATCCGGCGATTTTAGTGGTTTTGGCGGGAGTGTGTGAGAATCGAACTCACCAAGGACGGGATCGCCGCCCCACGACTGGTTTTGAAGTTCCGTCGCTGGGTATCTGTAGACCACCTTACACACTCCAAAGCCGCTATTTATCTAGGTTCTTAATATCTAAAAATCTGGATATTGCTGAGCTTGTCCAACAATCCGTTGGATGAATTGTTGGATGGATGTTGGATATATTTTATTCCTCTTTTGGGCTTTCCGCTGGGCGTTTGCGGAACATTGTTTCATCCAACTTCCTGGCCACTTCTTTCTGGATCCCCGGGAAAAGGTGGCCATAAGTATCCATGGTTGTTCCAATCTTGCTATGGCGAAGCCGGTCGGATACAACTTTAGGATGGAAGCCCATTCGGATTAAGTGCGAGGCGTGCGTATGTCTGAGGTCGTGGAAACGTATGTGCGGTAGCTTATGTGTCTTTAATAGCCTTTTGAAGCTATCCGAGAATCCCCCAGGGTGCCACCTGGTGCCATCCTCTTTACAAATGATGAGATCATTCTCCTGCCAGAACTCCCCGGCATAATTTTTTTCAGTCTCCTGGCGTTCTCTGTGCGCCTGTAATTCTTCCACAACACTTTCCGGGAGGTCTATCACTGCCCGACTTGATTCTGTCTTTACCTCGTCGAATTCTGGCCCTCCTGACGTGTTCACTAATGACTCGTCAACAACAATAGTCCCGGCCTGCGGATCAAAGTCAGACCAATGTAGGGCGAGGACTTCACCCCGGCGCAGGCCGGTGGCCAGTGTAATAAGTATCGGTATATATTTGCGCGTGCCCTCAGCCACTTCCAGGAGGCGCGCAACCGCGTCTTCATCGTATACCTTTGCTTTATAGTTTTTCGTCCGGGGTGGATCCACTGCATCACAAACATTTCTTGATAGCAGCTGCCACTTAACGGCCGTCCCCAAAGCCTTGCGGAGTACACTGTGGTGATGATGTACCGTGGTGGGGGAGAGTTTCTTGTTTTCCCCTTTACCATCGGCCCGGCCATATTGCAGGGCATAGGTATAGTATTCCTGGATGTGCAGCGGGCGAAGTTTGGCAAGTTTGATATGGCCGAGAGCAGGGATAAGGTGTTTATTTATTATAACCCGGTACCCATCAACTGTTGTTTTGCGCCGATTAGGTACACAGTAATCATTTAGCCAACGGGTGAGGAAGTCACCCAGGGTCATTTTTCCGGGATCGACATACGTGTCTTCATCAATCTGGCGCAGTATTTCCCGTAACTTCTTTTCCGCGTCTTTCTTATTTGCGGCCTTAACGGTCATACTTTTTTGTTTGCGTTCCTCACCAGGTTCCCTGGGCAAGTCAAAAACCAACTCCCAGTTGCCGCTTTTTAGTTGTCTGACGTGACCTTTTGCCATCGTGATAGCCCCTTACTAAAGTACTAAGGTCTGAAGTAATTGATGAAAAATTTACCGGCCGATGGCCGGAAGTAGAATATTTATGATATAAAAGTACATAGCTATAGAGTAAATCTCTGGGAGGTAATTTTTTATGTATGCCTATTACCATGAACATTTTGAAATTACAAATTTCGATAACTTGATACGTGTCACTTGTGTTTGTGGAAATGACTTTATTTGGTCAATAAAATTAAATCAAGACAACTTTTACCATCGGTGCCCACATTGCAATGAACAATGGATTATTGGATTTACTGACGGTAATATATCACTCACCAGAAAGAAGACTGGTGCATCATTAAACCTATGGGTAGGAAGAGAAGACATCATTAAATTAGTAAAATAAATAAATTATTCTTTTCTAGTATTTCTATCAGGACGATATTCCTTAGAGCGGGACAAAGTAGTTTCAACTTTAGTTTTGGTTTTAATTTTATCCGCCCAACGACCTTCTTCTTCTCCGGTCGAAAGATCTTTGACCTTTTTGAATCTTAATTTTGATGGCTGAAATATTACATTTCTAACTCTCTCTATAGACTTTTCATGTGGACTTTCAGTTCCAAATAGAAGTTTAATATACTTATTCCAAGTAGTTTTTTTGATTTGTAAATTATCAAGAGTTTCTAATATTTCCCTACTGGCATTTCTGAACCTATTAGCATCATAGGCAGTCGGTTCTGAAAGAATATCAGGAAGAAGTTGCTGCAGCTTTTTTACGGCAAGCATTTGTTTAACTTGAAAATCAAAAATATCAGCGCTCTGCTGTTGTGTTTCTGCCCCTTTAAGCAACAGGAATTTCTTTATACACGTACTGCCGACCAAAAAAATTTTGCCGGTCCCAGGGTTAAATATCTGATAATTCTTTTTTAGGCCCACCTGGTTACATAATTGGCATTGTTCCGTAAAACGATCAAATAACTCCATATCATCCCTATCAATTAATTTTGTTAATTCCCATTCTCTGCGGGCCTCATCCCATTCATCAGCCAAACTATTCTCAAGGATTCTTTCTTTAACTAACTTAAAGTCGTTTTTGGTGGGTTTTTCATCGTAAGCTGTAAAGAAGTCCAATTTCTTCTTTCGCCGAAGTCCTGCCAGGCTTCTTCTCTTACTCACCTAAACACTCCTTATACCTATTACACGCCTTTCATAATTACTACTGAAAGCCTGTCCAACCAACAATACAAAATCTAATATCCGGTTTTCAGCCGGGTATTTTACGTGAAATAATTAAACTCTTACATTTTCGCCAACAGATCACCCTTCTTAGATTGAAACTCTTCTTCCGTGAGTATCCCCGCCTCTTTTAAATCAGCTAACTTTTTAATTTGGTCAGCTATGTCCGTAGTGGCGCCGACGGCTGCACTTTCTGTATTTTCTTCTTTCTTACCCATATTAGATTTAACCGTTTCAATTAATTTCTGGATATCTCCCTGCTGGATCCATTTCATCGATGCCTTATTGCCTGACGCAAAGAAGGTTAACTTGTGTCCCATCATCCCTTTACCCATCTCAATTGAGCTAATGTTTTCATAGGGGAATACTTCCATGTCGTAATTTTTAAACATCTTGGGTCCGAAAAAGACTAAGCGCTTATTAGTGGCAATAAAAGCCCCGTTTTTGGTCGTATCTTTACCCATGAGCTTCGTTTCATAGGCACCCATAACAGCGCATAAAACTTCTTCATCTGCCTCTAGGTGTTGCTTGGCAGTTTCCAATGTCTTGTCTAATTTTGCCATTGCATTCGCCTCCTTTAAATTGATCTCTTAATAATATCCCGCCATTTTACCTTCCGCCCTTGATCCATCTCCTTCCGCCGGTAACGTCCAATTTTATGATCAACTAACCAGCGTTCAACGTCGAACCTTTCAGTAATTTCCCAAATTGTGTAATTTCCTGCTTCCATGATTCGATCAAATTCGACATCCGGTATTAAAATGCTTGTTGCCCAGTCGAGAGCTTTTCTCTCATCCTGGGCAACAATTATTTTCGTGTTTCCGCGCTGGTTGAAATGTAAATTTACAAAACCGGTTGAGTGGTACCTAACATGCCCCGGCCGGGGAGGGTAAAGTATATGTCCTATTTCTTCCGCTAAAACACACTTATATAGCCTCGAAATGTGTTCAATACTTGTGTTCATAGTAATAGTCTTTATCTCTGCATTGGCCTTACCAAGGAGCCCGTCCGGAAGTGTTTCAGTTTCCACTTCTATGCCGTAGATGTCTGCCTGTGCAATTAATAACTCAGTCGTTACCTTTGCCATTATTATCCTTGTCAAATACTCCTGATCCTGGACCTTTGTGTTTAGTATGGGCAGCATCTTCGGCACCTTTTACCGGCGGCAGGCCAAAATGTTTATAGGCTTTCTTGTGCAGGCGTAAAAAAGCATCATCGTCAATTTTGTCTGATGCATGGAGGTTGGCGATTATAATGCCGGCCTCTCCAAGATTGCTGGCGGCCAACACTTGTTTTTCGTAGTCAGGTTCCTGGGTGTAATTCGGTGGGGTGGGGTCGTCGGTGCGGCCGAGGAGATAGTCAACAGAAACAACATATAAATCTGCAAGCATCATTAGTGTTTCATAGTCTGGCTCACTAACTCCATTTTCATAGCCAGACAAAGTTTTATTATGAATGTTGGTCAATTTTTTAACCTGTACTTGAGTGAACCCCTTATTTTGCCTAGCTTTTTTTAGACGCTTACCAACAAACTGGTTCAACGACATCACCACCAGCATTATTTTAACATTTTTCTTTATAATAAAGAATCAGTTCTTAGAAACTTAGAAAAAAGTCTTGACATCTTAAAAACTAAGAATTAATATATAGATAAGCACTTCTTAGAAATTAAGACACGAGGTGGTGAACAATGAAATTACACGAAAAACTGAAGGTTTATATTAATAAACATGGCATAACACAGACTTTTGTTGCCAACCAAGCTGAAATATCGGTAAAAACTCTCAACAACATACTTTTAGGCAGGCAACGTTTAAATGCAGATATGTTTGAACTTATTTGTCGTAAAGGTCTTGGCATTAACCCAGGTATTTTTTTTAAAGAAAAATTCTTAGAAACTAAGACAAATAAGGACGAAGACATTTTCACTGCCGCCACCGGCACCGAAAATTAAGGGGGGTGAAAGTCTGAGAAAAAACGGGACGGGTAAAAGGACATTTTCGTGCACCCTTGCTTTTCTAGGGTTCAGCATTGGGCTGATAAGTGGCTTTCTGTTTATGGCGAATCACTTTTTAAAGTAAGTAAATATAATCCACTTGAATGCCATGGAATCAGGGTTGGAAATGAGGTGAAATAGTGGAGGAAAAAGACCGTGAAGTATGCCAAAGGATATTGAGTCTTTTGGAAGAGGAGTACCAGCCCGAATTTGATAGACGTAACCTCGGGCCAGTACATCTACATTTTGCAATAAATACACTGAAACAATTTGCGGAACAACTTGAAAGCATCGTCTCAAAAAGAGTTAAGCAGACACCTATTTGTCAAATTTTGCAGGAGGATCAACATTAAAACCATACCGCATAGCATCCTCTATCTTTGGCTTTAGGTGTTGCACGAGTTGAAAATACCTATCTACCATAGCCGCTGGCTCCTCAAAAGACTGGACTTCTCTTTGAAGCCAGGCAATAGCTAAATCGTGAATAAGCTGCTCTTTTGATACAAAAAAATCAGAACTTATTTTTCCCCACCTCCGTTTTTAGATGGTAGCCTCGACACCTACCAATTTCGACACGAGGGAGGAAAACCCTGTAATTTATCGCGGCAGCGGCTTCTCCCGGGGCAGGTAAAGAATCAACACGCAATACGTGAATTCTGCGCCATCAGCCACAAAGTTGATGTCGATCACTCGGAGGGGACGCCTCATTGAAAGCCAAGCGTTAAGTTCCTGTTCAAGGTCATTGTGATCATTGGCGGCCAGCAATTCAGTTTGATAGTAAGGCATAAAAATTTTCCTTTAGGGGGTGAGATATTGCTCAAATGTCTTGAATGTAAAACGGAACTGCCGGAGGGGGCAAAATTTTGCCTTAACTGCGGAACGAAAGCACCGGAGGAGCTGGAGCCAAAGGCGCAGGAATCAGATCCATTCCGGGGTTATCCTCCGGTGTTAAAGCCGAAAGAAGTTGCTGAAATATTGGGTGTAGGAATTAACCGGCTTTATGAGCACCTGCATAACGGTGATATCCCGGGCCGGAGAATTGGACGCAGGTGGAGGATATCAACAAAGCTGCTGTTTGAGTGGCTGGATGGAAAAGCAAGTTGAGGGGGTGAAGGTTTGGGTAAAAAGTTTATTCGCATGATTGCCCGCCGCCTGGCACAATGGCTGCGGGAGCGACGGAAGCAAGAGCAGTGGACGGCGTACTTTAGGGCCGGGGGTGGGATGCGGTGAGGGGATGGCACCCGGCCACCGCGCGCAGCAGCCGGGAGGGGGAGTGAAAATCGGGGGTGGTAAGTTTTTCTAAGTATCCCACGGGAAAGGGGGTGCAAGCAATGTATAAAGGTGCAAGAAAATTCACCGGTTTAAGCACAGAATATGCAGCTGACCTGCTTCATATAGGCACAAGGACGTTAGTGAATTACGAAAATGGCCACACAACGATTCCGCCTGAAACTGTATTAAATATGTCCCAGGTATATAAACAACCTACATTATGCGCAAGACACTGCGCGGAACAATGCCCGATCGGGCAACAATTTGCCCAGCCGGTGGAGGAACGTGATATAGCCGTTTCGGCGCTGACCCTTTTAAGGGCCTACAGCGAGGCCCATGAAGTAGTGAAAGAAAAGTATGTGGCCATCTGTGATGATAACCTCATCGAAGAGCATGAACTGCAGACGTTCAGGCAGGTAGTTGAAAAGTTGTCACAACTAGAAAGCGCAATATCTTCAATTAAGCTTTTAGCAGCGCAGTATATACCGGATGTGCTACAAAAACAAAAACCCGCCCCGGCGAGGGTTGCCGAGAAACGGGTATCGTACACAAAGAAAGCCGCTTGCGCGGCCAGATAAAAAATATCTCACCGAAAGTATACCACGATTTTAGGAGGTTAAACAATGCCAATTTTAGGTAAAGTGCAAGAGATTCGGGATATTATCCGCGATAAATATGGTGTTGAGGTTGATGTTAAGATTGCTGCCCATTCAGTTGGAAACGAGAGTTTAACAAAGGAAAAGGCTAATCAAATATCCTTTGATATCGCCCAAGAACTGTCACCTGATTGTTTAGATGAATATATCAATACCGCTATCAATGGTACTTATTGGGTATCTTTAGTAACTTCAAAATTTGAGTTCGCCGCCTTTTATGATGGTCCGAAAAATAACCCTTGGGATTTCCAGGGGGCTGAGAAGGATGCAAGCTAACCTCGATTCGCCCAGGGGCCCGCAGGATACGACGGGGATGGACCCGCTGCCGTACGCAGTGTGTGAAGCGTGTGGTCAAGATACTTAAAGGATGGCCTTGCGGCATTTGATAGAAAGCACTCCAAGGATAAAACCACAGAAGGGCAAAGCGACTTTAAGACCATTTTGAAAGAAAAGTTGGCCGAAAAATTTACCGAAAAGGGCTCAATTAAGATAACTGTTGAGGGATTGGAAGACAAGCCTTCAGTTGCAGAGGAAGTTAATGAGTTTGTGTTGATTACGAGGACCGGGAATGATGTGGAATTGACGGGTAAGTGTAACAAATTGTTTTTGATGGCGGCGATTGCCCAAATTAAACAGCATCTTTAAAAAACCATGAGCACGGCCGGACTTCTGTTTACAGATGGCATTAACCAGGCCCCGGCGATCCGGCCCGCTGGTGGGGCCTATGAAAATAATCTCCCGGCCTGGCCTCCAAGGTCCGGATTAGGGAACCAAATAATGGAGGGATACTGTGGCTGAAATTAAACATGGCGGCTGCCATGATTGCGGAAGTAAAAAGCAAGAGGTTTTAACCAGCACCTACAACCCGAAAAGCCCAACCATGGGTAAAGCTGTTTGTGATGAGTGTTTGCGGAAAGCAAGGAAATAGAACGGAGGGATAACATGAAACTAAAAAGCCTTATTCTTAGAAATTTTAAAGGCGTCCGGGACCTTGAATTACGTCCTGACGGCCAAGACGTCAGTATTTTAGGTAAGAACGGTGTTGGCAAAACAACCATTGCCGATGCCTTCACCTGGTTGCTTTTTGATAAAGATTCCCGCAACCAAAAGCAGTTTGAAATCAAAACGCTGGACAGTAGCAACCAACCAATCCACGGCCTGGAACACGAGGTAGAAGGCACCCTTTTGCTCGACAACGGCAAACAGACCACCCTGCGAAAAGTGTTCAGCGAGAAATGGACCAAGAAGCGCGGAGCCCCTAAGGCGGTATTTACTGGCCATACGACAGACTATTACGTGGACGACGTACCGGCTAAAAAAGGTGAATACGTCGCCCGGGTGGCCGAGATAGCGGACGAGGGCACTTTCCGCTTACTCACCGACCCCCAATACTTCAACACGCACTTCCACTGGGAAAAACGCCGGGCACTATTGTTGGAGGTTTGCGGTGATATCTCCGACGAGGAGGTAATCGCCTCCAACACGGAACTCTCAAAACTACCGGAAATCCTCGGTGACCGCAAACTGGAGGACCATAAAAAGGTTATCGCCGGCAGGCGGCAGGAGATCAACAAACAGTTGCAAGCTATCCCAACCCGCATAGACGAAGTGAACCGATATTTGCCGGACGTATCCGGCGTAAACCCCGAAGAAATCAAACAGAAAATTTCCGAAATAAAAACCATTAAAAAAGATAAAGAGGCCCAAATCAGCCGCATTGAAAATGGCGGGGAAAAGGCTGAAAAAACTAAGGAGCTTCGTGAAATAGAAAGTCAATTATTGGAGCTTAAAAGTAAGCACCGCAGCCAATATGATACCAAGATCCAGGCAAAACAGGAGCAGCTTAACCAAGCCCGGGAGAGATATAACGATTCAAAAAGCAACATTATGATCAATGAACGATCTTTAATCAATAATAAAAACTCTATTGAGATCCTTCAATCTAGGATGGATGACCTGCGCAATCAGTGGAATAAAACCAATAACGAGGAGTTTCAATTCGAGCAAAGCGATACCTGCCCCACTTGTGGACAGGAGTTGCCGGCCGACCAAGTAGCCGAGGCCCGGGAGAAAGCCCAAGCAGAGTTTAATCGAACCAAAGCCGTAAATCTTGAAAAAATTACGGCTTCCGGAAAAGAACTCAAAACCCAGGCCAATGAACTCCAAACCGAAACCACTGAAATCGAAAAGCGCATCAAAGATGCCAAGGATCAGCTTGAAAAGGAAGAGAACATCGTGCTTGGCTTCCAGGATGAGATTGAAACACTTCACCAGAAAGCCGGTCAGTACGCTGAGAGTGAACAGTATCAGCGATTGGAAAATATCAAGAAAGCCGTTGAGGATGATATAACTTCACTTAAAAATGGCCGGAAAGATGAAATTGACAGGATTAAGAATTCTATTACTCCCCTTGAGAACGATATTAGGCTGCTTGAGTCACGCCTAAAAGATGTTGATGATGCTAAGAAAGGTCAGGAGCGTATTAAGGAACTGCAGGATCAAGAGAAAAAACTGGCAGAGGAGTTTGAAAAGCTGGAAGGCGAACTGTACTTGGCTGATCAATTCATCAAGGCTAAAGTTGACCTGCTGGACGAGAAAATTAATTCCCGGTTCAAGCACGCCAGGTTTAAGTTATTCAGGGAAAATATTAACGGCGGTATAGAGGACTGCTGTGAAACGCTTTACGGTGGGGTGCCCTACGGGAGCAACTTAAATACCGGGGCTAAGTGCCTGGTCGGTGTGGACATTATTAATACTCTGGCCGATTATTACGGCTTTTACCCGCCGGTTTTCCTCGACAACGCAGAGAGCGTGACGGAACCGGTTAAGACCCGGGGACAACTGATTAGGCTGGTTGCAGATCCGGACGAGGAAACACTCCGGGTGGAATATCCGGAAAGTGAAAAAGAACAAAGGGAGGCGGTATAAGTGGCGGAGCAGCAAAAGAGTGGTTTGGCACTGGTTAAGAAAGATACGGTTGACGTAGTAGCTGATAAGGTTCGCCAATTTCAACAGCACGGAGAATTGCACCTACCGGCCAATTATAGCCCGGAAAACGCCATGAAGAGTGCGTGGTTGATATTGCAAAATACTATGGATAAAAACAAGAAGCCGGTACTGGAAACCTGCACCAAAAACAGTATAGCAAACTCACTACTGGATATGGTGGTGCAAGGTTTAAATCCGAGCAAGAAACAATGCTATTTCATTGCTTATGGCAATCAACTGGTTTGCCAGAGGTCATATTTTGGGACTATGACCATTGCTAAAAGTATAGGGGCTAAAGATATTTACGCCCAGGTGGTCTACAAGGGTGATGAGTTTCAATACGAGATTAAGCGCGGTAGGAAGCACGTTGTTAAGCATATCCAAAAGATTGAGAACGTTAGTGATGAAAATATCGTGGCCGCATACTGCGTGATCGAGTATGGCGATAATCAAGAATTTGCTGACATTATGACACTGAATCAGATTAAAAAGGCCTGGGAAAAGTCCAAAATGAACCCCGGAGACAAGAAAAGTACGCACAGTCAATACACCGAGGAAATGGCCCGCAAGACGGTTATCAACCGTTGCTGCAAGGCATTTATAAATTCCAGCAACGACAGCAACCTTCTGCTCCAAAAGCACTTTGAGCGGGCAGACGAGGAGCGCACCGAAGCCGAAGTTTCACAGGAGATCAATCAAAACGCCAACAGTGAGTTTATCGACATCGAGGCCGGCCCTGCCGATGAACCTGCTGCCGCCGACAATACGGATCAAGAGCAGCAGCAGGAGACATCAGCCAGTGATTGGACGGAAAACCACGCACCTTCGGCGCAGAATGATCAGCAAGCCACCGGCACCGAAGGGCCAGGCTTCTAATGATCGAGATAACCGCACTGGCAAGCGGCAGCACCGGGAATTGCTATCACATCACGGATGGGCATACCCGGCTGCTGCTGGATTGCGGCATTCAATTCAAACGTATTCAACGGGGGCTTAACTTTCAACTGTCCGGGATTTCCGGAGTGTTGCTCACGCATGAACACGGGGACCACTCCAAGGCGGTCAAGGACATGATGAAGGCCGGTATAGACGTATATGCTTCCCGGGGTACCATCGAGGCCCTGGGTATAACCGGCCACCGCATAAGGCCGGTGAAGGCCAAGCAACAGTTTGAGCTTGGCACCTGGACTATACTGCCTTTTGATACGGTACACGATGCAGCTGGCCCTTTAGGGTTTCTGTTGGCCAACCAGGCCGGGGACAAGCTTTTATATTTGACTGACACGGCTTACTGCCGGTACCAGTTCCAAGGGCTCACCCATATCCTTATCGAGTGCAATCATAGCCTTGATATTATACGGGAAAACGTGGCTAATGGTAGTGTACCGGTGGAGCTCAAAAACCGCATTATTAAGACCCATTTCGGCCTGGATAACGTTAAAGAATTTTTGCGGGTAAACGACCTGAGCCTGGTGCAGGAAATATGGCTGATCCATCTGAGTGACGGAAACTCTGACGCAGCGCGTTTTAAAAGCGAGATTCAAAGTCTAACTGGAAAACCAACATATATCGCCTAAGCTCCGGTGGAGTGCCTAGCTCCGCCTCCAGGGCTATTTTTTATAACCAAGTAGCCTGCTAAATAGTTCTACAGGAGGGTGAATATGCCACGGAAAAACAAGCGTGCGAAAACTCAGGAGGAGCGGGTTCGAACAGCAAAGGAATTCCGGAAAGCAAGACGTCAACTGCGTCAGTGGGAACAGATGCGGAAGTATGCAGCGTATGCGGGGGACAATGCCAGCTAATTGGTTGGGATCTGAAGGGCCGGTGCCGCAAGTGCGTCGGCCACCAGCCCAGCTGGTATTGCCGGAAATGCAAAGCGAGGCGGTGTGAGGATGTGTGAAGGTAAACTCAGGCAGGAAGTGAGCTGGAGTGCTCTGGCGCTGTGTATTCTTGCCCCAGCTCTTTATACTCCGGAGCAGGCGTTTCAGATCCTGGCGCCAGAGAAGAAAAGGAGACTTACTGATCAAAAAGTTAAGGAAATGGTTGAGATGAAAAGATCAATGAGTTACCGCGAGTTATCTAAGATTTACAACATCCCACGAGGCACTATTCACTATCACATTAAAAAATATGAGCAGGCCATGACCGGGAGAGATAAAAATGCAGAGACGGGTATGCCCGAACTGCGGTATGGTCTGGCATAGCGCGGATAGCTCGAGGGAATGGGTTTGCGAAAAGTGTGGGGGAGAAATACCGGTTCCGGAGGTGGACCAATCATGAGTAAGGTGGACGGAATATTCACGGAGCTGTGCCGGGAACAGAGGATATTGAATCAGATGTCCCTGAGTGACCCGGGTATCCTAGAGCAGTCCCGTAAAGTGGACAGGCTGCATATGGAGTATGAGCAAGCACGAAGGGAGGCGGCCTAGTTGCCTAATAGTAGCCGTTTAGTAGTGGTTGACGAGTGGACAGGCAAGCACGTTATTAATGAGGCTTACCGGCCAATCGCCCAGGCCCTGGTTGAAAGGTATCCCGAACTAGGCCATATTGCGGTTAAGGATATCCTGTTTGTTGATGATATGGAAAGCACGGGCAAACACAAAGACAAGTATAAATTCGCTCAAATAAGTAAAGTACCAGAAAAATGGCATCAGATTATTTACCAAATGACCGGCAAATCGTTCGGCTTTATGATGGAGTTTTTTAAACGCAACATTGAAAGCACGAGCAGGGAGCAAGTTATTGCACTTGTGTACCATGAGCTGCGGCATATTGATATTGACGGTGAGCTCAAGTCACACGACATTGAGGACTGGGCCAACATGCATTATAAGTTGGGATTCAACTGGGCGGAGACAAAGAGGCGAATTCCCAACCTGCTGGATGATGAATTTAACTGGGACGAGATTACAGGCCCGCGCCTTTTTGATGACCAATTCCTAAGGGTAATTAAGTAACTGACATAAGAGCCGAAGGAGGGTGCATCCTTGGCAAACCCACAGCCGGATGAATTCACAAGAATATCTAACGAACTGTATACAGCCATCATGCAGACTGATTTCAGTAAACGCCAGCGGAATATGTTAGACCTGGTAATCCGCATGAGCTATGGGTGTGGCAAGAAGAGCGCCCTCCTTAGACCTGTAGATTTTGAAGTGGTTGGAGTGCATAAAAGTGACGTCCGCCAAGAATTGAAGTACCTGGCCACTACCAAAGTGTTAACAGTGGACGGGGAAAGCATTTCTTTAAATAAAGATTATGACCAGTGGAGAATTAGCCTGGTTAAGGCAGCAACAAACAGCAAGAGATTTGAAGATATATTAGCCAGGAATTTACGTGATAGTCAAGTTGGTAAAATACCAACCGAAGTTGGTAAAACACCAACTAAAACAGAGCTGGAAAATATTGATGGTTGGCAAAATACCAACTTAGAGGTTGGTAAAATACCAACCGAAGGACCACCTGAGGCCAACGGGGACACGGGCTCCCAGCCTCCTAAAGAAAGTATTAAAGAAATAAAGATATATCCTAATACTAATAATAACGCGCGCGCGAGGGAAACCAATTTATACCAACAGTTTCAAGCAGAGTTCGGGAGACCACTTTCACCTACCGAAATAGGGCAAATTCAAAACTGGGATAAGGAAATGCCGCTCGAGCTAATTACAGAAGCCCTTAAAAGAGCTGTTTTGGGTGGGAAGTTTAGTTTTAAATACATTGACCGGATACTCCTGGAGTGGCAAAAGAATAACGTTCAAACCCTTTTGGATGTGAAGCGCCAGGACGAACAATTCCAGGCCAGTAAGGGGAGTAATAAACCCCGGGCGCCAAATAGGCGTGATGGGCCTCAGAAAGAGGAAGATGACCAGAAAGAGTTTTACAAAACTTTATACATGGGCTGAAACGCACATTCACGCACTTTAAAAACTTATGGGAGGCATAAAGCATGTTTATATGTCAATGCGGCCGCGTCGCTCAGGTAATCTACACGGGACCAGAGAAAATAATAGTTGTTGCTTGCCAATGTGGAAACAGCGTGAAACTGGAGGATCATGAATTAGCTAGTTAAATCAAGGAGGGCGGTACCGTGGACAAGCTAAACAAAATCATGGTGGGTGAACCACGCCAGGACGGAGAGGAAAACGCTAACGGTGAGGTCCGCGAGTACCGCATGAGCCCGGAAGAAGTAGCCCGGCGGTACGGGCCACCGGTGAAGACATCTAAACGCCGCCGGCCGAAACTAAACCGGGAACTGCTTGCTGAGCAATTAAAGACCCGTACCGTTGGCCAAATATCAGAGCGGTATCAGGTACCGCAAGAGATTGTTTTCAAGCTGGCGGAGAAATTCGGGTTGGAATTGGACGATAAAAACCGTCTTGCTGGAGGTGAAGACGTGGCACGTGGGGATAAAATACGAGCTGCCAGAGAAACCCTGCCGCCGGATGAATTTGAAGAGATGGTCAGGCAGGGGTTAACTGACCAGGAAGTTGCCAACACAAAAGGCTTAAATTTATACACTATAAAACAACTCAAGCGCGAGTATGGATTAGTAGGAATAACCGGTAGAGGTAGGAACCATCATGTGGTCAGGAAGGAGCGGGAAGGTATGAATGGTGAGAGTATTAACCAGGCAGAGGCTAAGGAACAGGCCCAGGAAGAACAGGTCCAGACTCAGGAGCCGGAAACCAAGGAAGAATATCAAGCGCAGCCGGCAGCTGCCGGAAAGAAAATATCTGTATTAAGTGCAGTGCGTTTATTAGATGAGCTCACGAACGAAATGTCTTGCACCGAGGATATCTTGAAACCAGACGCGGAGTTGGCACCCAGGGTAAGAAAACTGTTGGAGGAGCATTTCTCCGAGTGCAGCGTAGAACGGGAACGAATTCAAAACGCCTTGGGCTCCGTGGAAATCGAGGTGTAACCCATGGGTATAACAGAAGCCCTTCAGGGCCCGCTTAGGAATCGCCAGGGAGAAACTAAGGCCGCTAAAAAGGCTACGGCCCGGAAGAAAACTGGACAAACCGACCTGTGGCTAGTACCACGACTAAGGCCCAAGAGCACGGCAGAGCGTTTCCGGGATCCGATTATGAAAGTCGATATCCAGACCGGCCAGGTATATATAAATCGGATGGACGAGCACTGGGCGGGGAGGAGGTATTCCTAATATGGGACGCTTGATATATATCCCTATCGACATGATATACCCGAACCCACGGAACCCAAGGAAGAACTTTGAACCCGAAGCTATGGCGGAGCTGGTTGCCAGCGTCCGCCAGGTTGGTATCCTGCAGCCGGTGGTTTTAGTCCGTGATGAGGATGAAAGTAGCATGAAATACCGCCTGGTTGCCGGTGAGCGCCGGTACCGGGCAGCACTGGAAGCAGAAATAAAAAAACTGCCGGCCGTGGTACGGGAACTCACTCCGGAGCAGGAACTGGAAGTTATGATTATAGAGAACCTGCAGCGCCGGGATGTGGATCCCATTGAAGAGGCCCAGGGTATGAAGGCGCTCCTGGATGAGGGCGGGTATACCCAGGAGGCCCTGGCCGAAAAGCTTGGCTGCAGCCAGAGCCATATAGCGAACCGGCTGCGGTTACTGCGCCTTCCAGACCCCGTGAAAGAAAATATTTCACGTAAAATATTGAGCGCCGGCCATGCTCAAGCATTGCTGAAACTGGAAAAAACACCTGTTTTTATGAAAAAGGCTGCAGAGGCCATTGCTGACGAACAGGTGCCGGTGGCTAAGGCGGCTGAAGCCATTGCCGAGGTTATTGCCAATGAGGGCAAACCGCTTTTTAATGACTATAACAGCAAACCGGAGTTCAAGACTGATGACTGCGAGCAGTGTGAATCCCGAATGATGGGTGACCGGTTTGGGAGTTTACAGCCATACTGCATTAAGCCGAGCTGCTGGGACAAGAAACAGCAAGAGGTTAGGCAGGCCCGAGAACAGGCTCTGGCGGATCGGGTGCAAAAGACGGCCAAGAAAGGCCAGGGCGTGATTGAGTTGGACAAGTTTAACTGGGATCAGTACGAGGAATTTCTTAACTATAAAACCGAGGGTATGGATCTGACTGAATGTGAGGGCTGTGAGCACAAGAAGGTTGCAAAAAAATCCTACCGAGATGAACTGACCGAAGCGTGCTTCCAGCCATCATGCTTTAAGAAGAAAAAGGCAGCGGCCACCCGGGAAAAGAATAAAGAGGCCCGGGACGCCTTTAAGGAAGAGGTTAATAAGATTAGCACTATGGCCGGGCTGAAAGCGGTATTCCTGTTCAAGAAATGGAGCAACCTGCCGGCTGTTGTGCTGGACAAACCAACCCTGATCTACCTGGCGGCCATGATCTTAGCCAGTGTTACACCGTGGCATGACCGGAAAATTACCCGTTACCAGTATCTGAAGAATAAATACGGCTGGGAACATGTTGAGCTAAAAGGTGGAGATTATGGGTTAACTAAGAACGACTGGGACACCTTCCGGCAGTTACTTGAAACATTAACGGATAAGCAACTACTGGAACTGATTTTCGAATGGCCGACTGTGGCGCATGGTTTGGACGGTGCTACCGGGTGGGTGCTACAACAGGAAGTGCATCCGAAAGAGGAGTCAAAGCCTGATATTTACCATAACGATAAACCTGAGGAGCGGGAACTTGAGCAAACGGGTTCCTATGTATGTGAGGAGACTGGCAGACTCAAACGCTGCGGGGAATGTAAAAATATCAACGAGGATAGAATTTGTTCTGCCTTTGGGTTTGAAAGGTCCTCATTAACCGAACTGCAGCATTGTCAATATTATCGCTACAATTACCTATTCTCCCGGGCTGATGACGGTAAAGATCAAGGCGGGCAGGTGGAATCACGTTCTTACTTGGATGAAAACGGCCAAGAAATATTCATATCCTCTGGCCTCGGACAAGACATATTCGGCACCTTCCGGCGTAAATCAAGTGGAGCTTTACAGCGGGTAAAAAGCCCGGCCATGCCTATGGTAGATACGCGGGAAGAAGCAGAGAAAAACCTGCAGATATGGGCAGAACAAAAGGGCCTGCAGGTAAAGAGTGAATGTGAACAAAGCGCCTAAACTTTAAGCCCGGCCTGACACTATATCTAATACCCAAACCAAAACCCGAGGGGAGGAAATCGCCTTTAGAAATCTATCCCCGGGCCGGGCTATTTTCTTATAAAGCGGGGTGAATCGAATGATCGAAAAACCGATTATCTTTTCAACCGAAATGGTGAAGGCCATTTTAGAAGGACGAAAAACTCAGACCAGGCGGATAATGAATCCGCAACCTTTATTCTATACTGGCCGGAGATATATTGTTCCCGATAATGCACCAAAAAAGTGGCATGACTGTGATGACATTTTTGCAGCAGGTTTTTGCCCCTACGGTCAACCTGGGACCGTGCTTTGGGTACGGGAAACATGGGCAGATCTGCGCGGTATGGGTTTTGGATTCCCGTTTGCCTACAAAGTAGATACACCTTCAGGAAGCGAAGGTGATCGATGCCGCATAGAGTTTGGTGTTAAGTGGAAGCCGTCAATCCACATGCCCCGTAAAGCGGCACGGTTGTTTTTAAAAGTGAAAGATGTCCGGGTGGAGCGATTGCAGGAGATTGTGAGCGGCAAAGATGTGTATCGTGAAGGTTGCCCAGAAAGCGAGAAGCATAATGCTTTTAACTGGTTTATGAAATTATGGAACAACATCAACGCTAAACGGGGCTATGGTTGGGAAACTAGCCCTTGGGTGTGGGTGATCGAATTTGAGGTTGTCAGGAGGTGACACTGTGGCCAGAACACACTACGAGGACGCCAAGGAAGTGGGACACCGGGTGGAGCCGGAAAAGTTCTTAGAGAAGATCGGCATTACTAACTTTTCTATAAACCATGACAGCAATATGGTCTACCTGCCCGAGCTGGAGTTCCAGCGCCTGGCCTGGCAGATCGGGAAAAGCATCATGAGCACCACCAGGGCGTTTTATGCGTTTGGGTGGCACTGGAAAAGGGTGAATTAAGGAGATGGCAGTATGGGGTGACTAAAATAACTATCCACGGGCGGCCGGTACCCGCAGTCAGAATGACGCAGCGGGGCAAATATATTAAACCCCGGGCGCAGAAGTACCTGGATTACAAACAAGATGTCGGCTGGGCCGCCAAAGCAGCCGGCGTGAAACTGACGGACAAGAAGGTGGCCACCGAAATTGACGTATATGTTGCCGGACGGGCCGGTGATTGGGACAATTATGCTAAGTCAATCTGCGACGGTCTGAACGGGGTGGCCTGGGTGGATGATCGCCAGGTAGTTGACGGGCGGGTGAGACTGCATAGCTGTAGAAAGGTTGAGCAAAGGGCGGAAGTGGTGATTCGGGAGGTTAGGTAAAAGATGATTGTCAAACTAACGTCAGAGGATAAGCAGAAATTCAAAACTGAAACAAAGAAGCTTGACCCCGTTGAAACCTTGGCCGTTGCCCGCTTTATAGACGAAGCGCCATTGTCTGCAGCGGATAAAAAATTTTGTAAATCCCATATAGGGAAAAGGTGTGAGAGGCTACTGAAAAATGTTGCCCATAAAGGGTGCTGGTAAATGGCTTCTGGTTGTATTATAGCCGATTGCTGGGTATGTGAAGAGCTCATTTGGGAAGATGAACCATGGGAGATAGTCAACGATGAGTTAATTCATGAAAGCTGCGTTGGTAAAGCAACCAACACACATAAGCAAATTATAAAGCTAAAAGAGCAAATGAGGCGCCTTGAAAACAAGGTGAGGAAACTTGAAAAAGAGGAGCGGGATAGGATTAATGGCTAAGTGGTGCCATGTATTCGATTGCTGGGAATCCGATATTGAAGAAGTTATAGATATGGACAAAAGTTGGGTTTGTGATGATTGCAAGGGTTGCGAAGAGGTGGGGGGGGGCGAGTTGATTAATGAATAAACGACGGACTAAAAAAGCAGCTAAAAAGGCATTAAGCGGCAAACCCTTAACACCAAAGGAGCAGCGAGCAGTTAAAGCTTATTACATTAAAGGTATAAAGCGGTCTATAACCATAACTGCAAATGCGATTAAAGAATTTTTTAGACAAGTAGCTAATTTGTTAACACCAAGGGCTTGAGAAAGATATAAGGGGTGACACAATTGCCGGCACCGGCACTTGATGAGCAAATCAAAAAAGAGAACCGCATAGT
This sequence comes from Bacillota bacterium, assembly GCA_009711705.1. Taxonomy (GTDB): domain Bacteria; phylum Bacillota; class Desulfotomaculia; order Desulfotomaculales; family VENG01; genus VENG01. The sequence continues at coordinate 310,308 of VENG01000001.1, read as the reverse complement.
GGCCGGTTGGCTTTTGTTCTACCACGACCGGCGGCGGGAGTACCTGGATCAACGCGAGGGGATTATTCACTCATCCGGGCCCTGCCTGTCGGATGTGGTGCCCGGGGGCGCGAACATCACTAGCGATACCACCGGCCGGAAAGGGCAAAAGCTGGCTGACCTGGAAGTGACACGACAGTGGCTTAAGTTAATTGCCGATGTTGAGAGCCGGTTGCCGGCAGATTTGAAAGTTTTCCTTCGTTTACGTCAGGAATACCGGTACTGCCGTGGGCGTAAAGGGTGGACTGCGTCAGTACAGTGGCGTTTAGCAGATGAGCTTAACATCGAGGTGGAGACCAGACAGAACTTACACACACGATGGAATCGAATTGTGGATATTACGGCGCGAATGGCGGCGAAAAGGAATTTATTGTAGCCATGTTTTAAAGTTATGTAGAGGAAACAATGACTTCTTGTCGAATTTTCGTGAGACAGGGAGGGATTACTTAGTGAAAAATAATAGATCAATAATAAAATATTCAGCCGTTTTGTATCGGTATTCTAGTGTCAAAACCCAAAAAGATAGTCTTAAATGCTTAATGGAAAATGACACGGATGCTCTGCGAAATGGGCTAATAAAAGATTTAAGATCATTAAAAAATAAATTTCAAGACTATGACGAAAATGAATTAGAGTTATTAAGGGCCAGTGCAAAAAGCATGGAGGTAAGGGCAATTCCAGTAATTATAGCCGCATTTGTAACTTTTATTCTCACTTTTGCAGGGCAGGCTTTTTTTTGGGGGATTAAGATCGATCCTATAGTGGGTACAGTATTTTTTACGGTAATTTTTATAGCTATTTTAATAGCTCTAACGATTACTGTTATTAAATTTCAACTAGAGTTAGCTTTCTCCAAATTAATTGTTGAAATAATAAATCTAAGGATTGATGAAATAAATGGTAAAGCCGACTAAGTAAATATATAGATAGAAAAAATTTTTATGTAATTTACCACAAGTGCATTTCAAGAGGTTAGCATATTACTATACCAGGAATGAGAAAACCCAGGAGGTACCATCTCCTGGGAGTCCCACATCGGTATTAGCTCACGTCATGGTACAACGCCTTCACAAGCCCGTATGCGGCTTTTACCCGGTGAAGGAATAGGGCCTGACTATCGCCAAGTTATCCTGTTTGAGCACGGGGGAGGAAAAATATGTCCCATAAGGATATCATCCTCCCTTCTTCTTCTATTATAAAATGAATAGTAAAAATAAAACAATAGAAAGGATTTAAAGGTTTTGTCGAAATAACACAGAAGGAGCACGCCCTTTTCTGCCGAAGGTTAGAGGGAAATGGTGGAAAGGTGGTGGATTTGGATGTCTTATTCTAGTCACGATCTAACAAAAATTATTGCCGAATTGGAAAGCGAAGACTTAAGAAAAGAAGTAGTTCAGTATCTTGACGAAGAACAGGCTTCATTAGAACGAGAAATAAAAGAGCTTGTCGATAAAGGAGAAAAAATACGGCAAGAGATAGCTAAAAACATGATTTCAAGTAGACATTCTGAGCGTTTTAACATTGAGGTGCAAACAGGTGATAGAACAGAGCTTTATAGAGAGTTAGATGAAACTATATCAAAACTGAAGGAAATAAGGGCAAAAATTCAAAGTATCGAAAATGTAAAGAATGAGTACAAAGAAAATAATGATAGTCTGTGGTAAAATTGAGCCCCCCCAGGGCTCTTTTCTTTTGAAATTCATATCGAAATATGTCAGGAGGAACGTACCCCCCTTTTGCCGAAGTTTAAGGAAAGTGGTGGAAGGGGGGGGGTTCTGTTATGGATTGGTCTATTATATGGACAGTTATAAAAACTTCTGTGTTACCAAGTTTTTTTGCAATTATTACATTCTGTGTTATTCACAAATTTAAAACTAAAGATGATATAAAGAATCACATGAGATTGATGTTGTTTGATATTAATAAAATTAGAGAAAACCTAAAAAACCATAGGAAGAATAAAAGTATTCCAATTTATAAGATAAATATTTTACCAGATTGGAGAAACACCTTTTATATTATTAACCATAAATTACAACCGTTAGAAGCAGAAAAAATATTAAATTTTTACTTTGAGCTTGAACGGTTGCTGATAGTTATAGAGCAGTATAAAAAACAGCAAGATTTAAACAAATTCTTCCCAGTGTTTTTATTTGGTTCAGAAAAAATTTTAGAAATTGATTTAAAAGATGTACTAAAAAAGCTGGAAAATAAGAGTTGAGCCTCCGGGCTCTTTTTTCTTGGAGGTGACCAGCATGGCCAAGAAAGCAAAAAAAGTTACAGGCGAACAAAAAGAGAAAATCCGGGCCCTGCTGCTGTCCACCGATAAAAGTAACCGGCAGATTGCCCGGGAAATAGGCGTGAGTGAAAGCACCGTCCGGCGGATCCGGGCCGAGGAACCGGAAGAAGAAATTACCCAGGCCCACCTGGACCGCAAAGTGGAATTTGCTAACAAAGCCTGGGACAGTATAGATAAAGCGCTGGAATTTGCGAATCAGCGTATCAAACTCGCCACAGTGGGAGCGGATCAATTTGAACCGCTCCTTAATCGCTTGATTGAGCTCCTGGAGAAAGGCGATGGAGTAAACGGCCAGGATATAAAAGAAATACTTGTGGCCTTTGCCGGTATTTTAAATATCCCTCTTAATCATGTATCAACCTACATCGGCACCATCTACGACAAGAGGGCCCTGGCCGAAGGTGAGCCCACCGGCCACCAAAAGGTGAGTGGGCAGGTGACGGAAAAATATGTCTACGAGATCACGCAAAAGGTCCTCACAGACCCGGACGCAAGGGAGCAGGCAAGAGAACTTTTCCGCAGAGCAGCTAGCAGAGATTTGGAAGGCTGACGCCAGGGAAAGCCTGGCGTTCTTTCTTGAATATGAAAGTCACTGCGCCTGGCAGCGGGCCCGGCACCTTGAGTTACTATGCTCGAAATTGGAGGCAGTTGAACGCGGGGATATTCCCCGGCTGATAATCACCATGCCGCCCAGGCACGGTAAAAGTGAGGTATCATCAAAGAAGTTCCCGGCCTGGTTTTTAGGGCGCAATCCGGAGAAAGAAATTATAATTTCCTCTTACGGTGCGGATTTAGCTTATGATTTTTCCAGGCTGGCCCGTGAAACGTTCCGGGAATGGGCACCTGATCTATTCGGTGTGGAGCTGGCTAAAGAGTCCGGCGCTGTCGGTAGATGGGGGATCAGTGGGCACCGCGGCGGGTTAACGGCTGCTGGAGTTGGTGGACCCATAACAGGCCGCGGCGCTCATGTGGCCATTATTGATGACCCCTTTAAAAATGACGAGGAAGCCAACAGCACCACATACCGGGAAAAGGTATGGAACTGGTACCTTTCCACGCTGCGCACCAGGCTGGCACCCAACGGTGCTATTGTTCTGATTCAAACTCGCTGGCATGAGGATGACCTGGCCGGCAGGCTGATAAAAGAGATGGGGAACGGCGGGGAAGAATGGGAAGTCTTAAACCTCCCCGCCCTGGCCGAGGAAAATGACCCGCTGGGTAGAACCCTAGAGGAAGCTCTTTGGCCGGAAAGGTTTGACGAAAAAGCACTCAAGACCATCAAAAAAGCCCTGGGAACCTACTGGTGGAGCGCGTTGTACCAGCAGAACCCTAAATCCCTCGAGGGAAAACATTTCAAGCGGCAGTATTTTAGGTACTATGGTTTTGACGGTGAATACTACGTTCTAAACCTACCCGACGGGAATCAGAAGCGCTGGCATAAAAGCCAGTGTTTTTGTTTTCAGACCTGTGACCCGGCCGGCAGCACTAAAACCACAGCGGATTATTTTGTGCTGGGTACCTGGGTGGTTACGCCACACCGGGAGTTATTGCTTCGGGATATTATCCGGGAGAGGTTGGAGGGCCCGGACCAGCCGCAGCTATTCCGCGTAGGATATCAACGTTGGGCACCGGTTATTCAAGGCGTTGAGCCTACCAACATGGGCCTAACGCTATTTCAGACCCTGCAGCGCATGGGACTTCCCCTGGTCGAGTTAAAGCCCGACAAGGACAAAGTTACCCGAGCCCTGCCCATGGCTGCGCGGTATGAAGTTGGGGCGGTATATCATTTACAGGGGGCCGCTTGGCTGGATGACTTCGAGGAAGAGCTGATTGGCTTTAACAATGCGGAGAATGATGACCAGGTGGACGTGGCCGCTTACGCCGCGGTGGTGTTGGCCAGGCTGGATGAGATTTTGGCCGGGGATGATATTGTAACTTATGAGGATCCAGTGGAAATTTCACCATTCTAAGGGACGCAGGTCCTTGGGATCGTTGCGGGAGTTAATACCGTAATAGTTAAGCAGTTCCTTCCAGCCTCTCTGCTGGACCTCCCACCGGTGCTTTTCGCACAGTGGCCAAAGATAGCCGATCCATCCTTGGTAGCCGTGGCCCCGGGCGTTGTAGACGTAAGACGGGGGCTGCCGCCAACAGATCATACACTGACAACTACGAATGCGTCTTATTTCCGCCTGGGTGACATACCGGGCGGGGTGAGGAAAATTCATTATATCACCTTTGGAGTGAGGATATGAGTATATTTCAAGAAGCTGCCAAGAGAATCCTGTCGGATGATCTGACAAAAATGCAAGAATCTATCGGGCAGCGGGATGAAAGTTTAGAGTTTCTGCAGGAGCGCTTGGCTGAGTTGGAGTTAGCCTTAGAAGATACCGGCTGGATGAGGCTATCCGCCGAGGGTGACAGGGAATTCTCCCGTGAGGGCTTGCGGAAGATAAACCAAATATCCCGGCTATACTGGCTAAAGAACCCGCTTATAAAGAGGGCCGTACTTACTCAGACCCAGTACGTCTTTGGCCAGGGGGTTAACATCGAGGCTGAACACTCACTGGTTAATGAGGTGGTCCAGGAATTCCTGGATGACCACAAAAACAGGGCAGAGCTCACAGAGCACCAATCCCGAATGATAAAGGAAACAGAGCTGCAGCTATTTGCGAATATCTTTTTTGTGTTCTTTGTCAACCGCAGTACCGGGCGGGTACGGATCCGGACCATCCCCATGGATGAAATAACGGATGTTATAACGGACCCAGATGATGCCAAGACACCACTTTATTACCGGCGGGATTGGACAGAAAGGAAATTCGATACCAGCACCGGCCAATATGTCACCAGGCCGCGAACAGCGTTTTATCCGGACTGGAAACATCCTCAGCCTGATAAATACATAGCTGGTCAGAAGGTGGAAGAGGCAGTTATTTACCATGTTGCCGTGAATAAACTCTCCGACATGAAGTTCGGCGTCAGCGAAATATATGCCGCCTGCGACTGGGCCCGGGCGTATAAAGAGTTTTTAGAGAACTGGGCAACCATCGTAAAGGCTTACAGCCGTTTTGCCTGGCAGTTGGTGACCAAGGGTGGCAAGAAAGGCGTGGCCAGCGCCAAGGAAAAGCTGCAAAGCACATTTGGGACCGGTACCGGTGCAGAAACCAACCCACCGCCTATAAGTGCCTCGACGTTTATTGGTACTGATGGGGCAAAGCTGGAGCCAATCAAGACCCAGGGGGCGACTACCAAGGCCGAGGACGGCCGGCGGCTCCTGCTAATGGTATCGGCGGCCACCGGTATTTACGAGCACTACTTTGGGGACCCCAGTACCGGCAACCTGGCCACTGCAAAGAGCATGGAGCGGCCTATGGAGTTAATGTTCCGAGACCGGCAGCAGCTATGGTCAAGTATTTTATGTGAAATACTCCAATTCGTAATTGAGCAAAGCGTCCGGGCTCCCCGGGGAAAATTACCCGGGCAAATACTGCGCAACGAATACGGGGAGGAATACGTCGAGTTGGCTAAAGATACCGAGAACGAGGACCCGGAATTGAGGGTCAAAAGCAATATTCACCGCCAGGCTGGCAATTGTTTTTTTACCGGCAGCTTCCATAGCCTGGCGGGCTGCTTTAGTGATAGGCTCTTTAATTACTGCCAGGGTAGCAAGGAACACCTCATCGAATACCGGGTCCACATCGTCCGGAGGAACCGACTCTTTTAACTTCCCTGGATCCGGAAACCGGGATTTGAACTTCTCAAATTTCTGCAAAAAAAACCTCCCCTGCGCGCGGAAGGCTTTCTGCATTTCCTTTTCTAGTTTCTTTTCTAAGGGTGCCAGGGCTTTATTTTTACTTACTCGGTGCATTGCTTCCAGGAACCTGTCCAGCGCTTCAAGCAGCTTCACTTTCTGCAAGCTTTTTCACCGCCTCACGGAGCTCTTGGACAGCCTCAACCATCATGCCTTCAATGGCTTCCTCAGTATCCTGGTTGCCCTCACCTTGGCTGGACTCTTCCTCATCATCCGGGAAAAGCCTCTCAAGTATTTCGTCGACGTTCTCTTCACCCAGGGTCAGAAGAAGCATTCTGGTTACCATCTTCAAGTCCATGGTGCCGGCCGGCTGCTTACCGTCCAAGGTTGCAGCGCTAACAATGGCCTTTACCTTTTCAGCAACGTCCTTCTCCAAGATGTCCGGGAAGGTAACATTTACCCGCTGACTGATTGGCTTCCTTAAAAACCCCCGGGCAGTTGAATACCTGGAGTTGGTGGCCGCCGATAAGGTGACCAAGATTAACGACACCACCAGGTCCAGGATTAAGACCATCATAACCCGGGGAACAGAAAAGGGTTGGAGTTATGACAAGATGGCCCGGGAAATTTCCAGCCGCTTTGAGGAATTCGCGGTTGGTAAGCCCCAGCAGCACATTGACAGCCGGGCTCACCTGGTGGCCGTAACGGAAACTGCCGAAGCATATGAGGAAGGTAATCGGATTGCTGCCAAGCAGATACAGCAGCAGGGTATCACAATGGAGAAATTCTGGCTCACAGTGAAGGATAACCGGGTTTCTGATGGCTGTGATGAAAATATGGATGCCGGCTGGATTGGTATTGACGAAGCTTTCCCTAGCGGGCACCAGCGACCGCCGAGATTTCCGGGGTGTAGATGCGACACGCTCTACAGACGCAAACCGCAAGAAGGTGAGTAAATGTATTGGGAACAGATTTACGAAGAGGCTAAAAGTAAACCTGCTGCTAAAAGTGCAGTTGCGGGTGGCAATAACGATGTTAAAAAGATAATCAAAGCATTGCCGGCAGCTGAAAAGAAAATGCTTGGACCCCGGTGGTTTTTTGACGAATCCCAGTACCGCTATATCCATAAAGTAAATGGTCAACTGGCAGGATTTATTGAAAGTAGGAATACCCGGAACAATGGACATTTACACCTTGCCGTTCACCCTGATTACCGAGGTAAAAAGATTGCCAACAAGATGGTTAAGAAAGCAATAAAGGAGATACCCCAGCAATTCCCCGAGGTGAAAAAGATTTATTGGGTGACGGATGCCAATAATAAAGCATCAATTTACATGGCGCAAAAGCATGGGTTTACCCAAACATCTAAGAGAAACGGGGAGATCAGGTATGTTTTAGATGTTAATACCAATCAAAAACCGAAGGGGGTTAAAGAAAACATGAATGGAATACTGGAAGCCTTGGGGCAGCTAACCAGACTCCAGGAGGCCGGGCGAACCGTAAGCAAGGCCAACGAGGCGAAAATAAAAGCTGCCATTCAGGCATTGCAGGACATTATCAACAAACTGAATGCCGGCAGCACCGTATCCGAGTCCGAGCAGCGGGAAGCTGTTGAAGAGGCTGTCTGTCTGGTTGAGGCCGAGCGTACCCACAGTGAGATCAGAAGCATACTTCGGGCAGCGCTAAAAACAATGTACAACGACAAATATGGGCCGTTCATTATGGACACCGCTGATAGCTTTGTCATTTATGAGCGGGATAATCCCAGTGACAACAAGATTTATAAGGTCAACTACACCATTGATGATAACAACAAGGTTACCTTCGGGGACCCGGTACAGGTGATACGAAAAACTATTTGGGAACAGGTACAACAACCTACCCGTACCACGGAATCCCAAACCGGTACCGAAACTGAAATATCTGGTGAATTTATTCCCCTGGTGGAAAAGGGTGTCCGCCGGGATGGGACAATCCCGATTAAAGTCATTGGCCCGGGCTGGGGCAACAGTGGGTATTATAGCAAGGATGTTTTGAAGCAGGATGCCGGCGTATATAAAGCCGGTACTAAAATGTACTGGGATCATCCGACCAAGAGTGAAGAAAGCGAGAGGCCAGAACGATCCCTCCGGGACATGGCGGCAGTGCTGGTATCTGATGGTAGATTCGAGGAGAATGGTGCTGATGGCCCCGGTGTTTATGCTGATGCAAAGGTGTTTGGTCCATATCAGGAGGCTTTGTCTGAACTGGCCCCGCACATCGGCGTCAGCCACAGGGCTTTGGGTAAGGCAAAGGTCGGGGAAGTTGAAGGCAAGACAGGACCAATTATTGAAAAGGTAGTGGCCGCTGAATCAGTAGATTTTGTAACCACACCTGGCGCCGGCGGCAAAGTGTTGGAGCTTTTCGAGGCGGCCAGGGGTGGAAATAAACTTAATCAGCAGTTTAAAGAAGGGGATGGTAATGTGAGTGATCAAGAGTTGAAAGAACTGCGGGAAGCTAAAACCAAACTGGAAGAGGATAATAAGCGGCTGCAGGAATCTCTGATTCTAAGAGAATCCAGGGATTTTGTTTTGGGTGAATTGATGGACTCAAAACTTCCGGACATCACCAAACAGCGCCTGGTGGAAAGCCTGGCTAACAGTCCCGCACTGGATAAGGATGAATTCAAAAAGAAAATCAAAGAGGCTGTGGACGCGGAGATTGATTACTTGGCCAAGGTAACCGGATCCGGTGAGATCCGCGGCATGGGTGAAGGCGGCAATGGTGGTGGGGAAGTCAACATGGAAGAAGCACAAAAAACATTGGAAAGCTCCTTCTCGCGGCTTGGCCTAAGTGAAAGCGCAGCCAAGAACGCGGCCAGGGGCAGGGAGGTTTAAGTCATGGCAAAAAATAGGGTTTTTGAAGATGGACGTTATTTGTATGTGGATGTGCCGGCTGACACTGTATCCGGTGATCCGGTAGTGTTCGGTGATATTCCTGGCGTAGCTGAGATTGACCGGGATAGTGCTGGTAAGGCAACTATTGATACCAGCGGGGTGTACAGTCTTGCTGTAAAAGGTAAAGACGCTGCGGATGCTAATGCTGCAGTTTCCGCCGGTGACATTGTTTATTATGACGGTGGGGACATCAACCTGGACGACACCAACGGCACCCGCTTTGGTTATGCTCTGGAGGCTGTCACTTCCGGGGCAACTGCAACTATTAAAGTCAAAATTGGATATTAGGAGTGGTTTAAATGGCTGAATTTCTTGAGACTATTGAAAACATTCGCGCGCAAGAGGCATCCGTTCAAAGGTTGTTTGCCGGAGAAGGCCAGGGAGTTCGTTCACTGCAAAAAACTCAGCAGTATATGGCAAAGCTGGCCGAGGCCGCCAAGTTTGTGGCTGATGTGTTCGACGGAAAACGTCCTGCTTACCACCTGCAGGAAGCAATGACCACCAGCGATTTCCCGCTTCTATTCGGGGATATCTTGGACAGGCAGCTCCTGGCCAACTACCGGGAAACCCCAGTGGTATACCGCAACTATTGCAAGATTGCAACCGTAAGGGATTTTCGTACTGTAAGCCGCCACCACGTTGACGGTGGGGAATCGGTCCTGGATGAAGTTAAACAAAAAGACGAATACCCGGAAACCAGCCTTTCTGAAGGCCGGTATCAATACAGCGTTTCCAAGTATGGACGCAGGATCCCGTTCAGCTGGGAATCTATGATTAATGATGACCTGGATGCATTGCGTGATGTCCCGGCCAGGTTTGGCAGGGCAGCCCGCCGTACTGAACAGAAGAAGGCGACCCAGCTCTATTGTGATGCCAACGGCCCGCACGCTAGCTTTTATAAGTCTGCAAATAAAAACATTGTCACTGGCAACCCGGTGCTTTCTATTCCCGGGCTACAGACTGCCCTGGAAATCCTAGCTGACCAAGTAGACGAAGACGGCGAACCCATTTATATTGAAATGGTACACCTGGTTATCCCGCCGGCACTGGAGATCACGGCAAATAATATCCTAAATGCTCTGCAACTTGAGCTTAATGAATCCGGTGGGACGGCTAACCAAAAACTTATTGTAGCCAACTGGATGAAGAACCGGTTAAAACTGCACGTTGACCCCTACATTCCCATTGTGGCCAGCAGCGCCAACGGAAAAACCAGCTGGTTCCTGTTTGCTAATCCTGGCAGCGGCCGGCCGGCTCTGGAAGTTGGTTTCCTTAGGGGCCAC